>JAOMVH010000160.1 GCA_028356795.1 Aliiglaciecola sp.
TCGCTGATTGGAAAGACAAACAAAAGCGGATGCGATTTTTACAATATCGCGGATTCACGGCGGAGCAAATTAATGTTGCGATAGCCCAAAAAATAGACGAATAAGTCGCTTGGACATTTTTGCGCGGGAAAATCTCGAATTTATTAAAAATCTAGCGCTGCTTTTTATGTTTGTAGCTTAACAGCGATCGGCTATCTATGGTATCGTTGGCGGCTATATAAATCGCCACTGAGCACGCGCCTAGCAGGTGCAATTATGACAACAGGAACTTGAATGAGTAAATCTACCGCTGAAATTCGTCGCGCCTTTTTAGACTATTTTGCAGGCTTCGATCACCAGGTCGTTGCTAGCTCTTCACTCGTTCCAGCGGACGATCCTACCTTGCTTTTTACCAATGCGGGAATGAATCAATTCAAAGATGTCTTTCTAGGTACTGAGACGCGCTCGTATAACAAAGCGGTATCTTCACAACGTTGTGTTCGAGCAGGTGGTAAACATAATGATTTAGAAAATGTCGGCTATACCGCACGCCACCATACGTTTTTTGAAATGCTGGGCAATTTTAGCTTTGGCGATTATTTCAAAGCACAGGCCATTAATCATGCTTGGACTTTCTTAACACAAACTCTGGGTCTACCTAAAGAAAAGCTCTTGGTAACTGTCTATCATGAAGATGACGAAGCATTCGATATTTGGCAAAACGAGATTGGATTACCTGCCGAAAAAATCATTCGTATCTCAACATCTGACAACTTTTGGTCGATGGGAGATACTGGCCCATGTGGTCCCTGTTCAGAGATTTTTTATGATCATGGAGAACATATTTGGGGTGGGCCTCCGGGGACACCAGAAGAAGATGGCGACCGCTTTATAGAAATCTGGAATCTTGTATTCATGCAGTTCAATCGCACGTCTGATGGCGTGATGAATCCACTACCCAAGCCATCAATCGATACGGGAATGGGACTAGAGCGTATTTCTGCAATATTGCAAAATGTTCACAGCAACTATGAGATCGACATTTTCAAACATTTAATTTCAGCAGCGGCAGATATTGTCGGCTGTAGTGATCTGTCAGAAAAGTCACTGCGAGTTATCGCGGACCATATTCGCTCATGTGCTTTCCTTATTTGCGATGGTGTTATGCCTTCCAATGAGGGCCGAGGCTATGTATTGCGACGAATTATTCGTCGTGCAGTTAGGCATGGTTACAAGTTGGGCGCGAAGGACGTGTTTTTCTATAAACTGGTTAATGAGCTTAGCCAACAGATGGGCGAAGCTTATCCAGAACTCATCGAACAAAAACCTGTTCTAGAGAAAGTTCTTAAAGTTGAAGAAGAACAATTTTCGCGCACACTTGAGCGAGGAATGGCGATTCTCAATGATGCCCTTGAAAGTTTAAGCGGTGACGTTGTTCCAGGAGAATTAGCGTTCAAGCTTTATGATACCTATGGTTTCCCCGCTGATTTAACCAATGATGTTGCTCGAGAGAAAGGTTTCACAATTGATCAAACTGGGTTTGATGAAGCAATGCAGCAGCAGCGAGCCAGAGCTCAACAAGCGAGTAATTTTGGAAAAGACTACAACGAGGCCGTTCGCTCGCAACAGCAAAGCGAATTTACCGGCTATGAGTTAGGTTCGGGGGAATCGACCGTAATCGAACTATTTAATCAAGACGGACCAACCGAAGTATTAGGTGAAGGTGATAATGGCATCGTTGTTTTGTCCAAGACTCCTTTTTATGCAGAGTCGGGTGGTCAAGTAGGAGATACTGGCACGCTAGTCTCGGCTGCATCATCTTTTGCAGTAGAAGATACCGTTAAACTTAATGACGCTATTGCACACAAAGGCGTTATGAAGGGGTCGTTAGCTTTAGGTGATAACGTTAACGCAATGGTTGATGAAAACCGCAGGCAAGCGATTAAGCTTAACCACAGCGCTACTCACCTCATGCATGCCGCTTTGAAGTCGGTTTTAGGCGACCACGTTAATCAGAAAGGTTCTTTAGTTGACGCTGAACGTCTGCGCTTTGACTTCTCTCATTTTGAAGGCGTGACGAATCAGCAGTTGCTAGAAATCGAAAAAATAGTCAATCAGCAGATCCAACAAAATCACGCTTTACAAACTCAGTTAATGGAGCTTGAAGAGGCTAAAGCATGCGGTGCTATGGCGTTGTTTGGTGAGAAATATGACGAGAAAGTGCGGGTTGTATCTATGGGCGAGTTCTCCATGGAGTTATGTGGAGGGACGCATGTATCTAACACTGGAGATATTGGATTATTTAAAATAATCAGTGAGGGCGGTATCGCATCTGGTGTGCGTCGAATCGAAGCGATAACCGGTAGTGCCGCGATTGATTACGTGCAGCAGCAATCAGCCACAATACAACGTCTGGCAGGGCTGTTAAAAACCGACCAACATAAACTGGAAGACCGTGTTGCTGTCATCGTTGAGCAAACCAAAGACTTAGAAAAAGAAATTGGCAAGCTTAAACAGCAAATGGCCAGTCAGGCAGGTTCTGATCTTATTTCAAAAGTGTTTGAAATAAACGGTATAAAAGTACTGTCTTCTAAGATAGAAGGTGTTGAGTCTAAAGAATTGCGTGCTATGGTTGATGACCTTAAAAATCAATTGGGTAGCGGGATTATTGTTTTAGGCTTGCCTGCAGATAATAAGGTAAGTGTCATCGTTGGCGTGACGAAAGATCTCACTACCAAGGTCAAAGCCGGAGAGTTAGTTAATTATGTTGCCGGGCAGGTTGGTGGAAAAGGCGGTGGTCGTCCAGATATGGCGCAAGCCGGTGGTAACCAACCAGATAACCTTGATCCCGCACTAGCGTCCGTGCGTAAATGGTTAGAAGAGAATTTATAACGTTTTGTCAGTGAGTTTTTGTTAGTGACATCAAAAACAAGGAAAACTGATTGCGTATTTTTCTGGTGATACCTGATAAATACGCTAATTTTAAGTATGGATGAATGTGGAATAACGGAAAAGGAGCGATAAAATGCTAATTTTAACCCGTCGTGTTGGCGAAACCCTTATGGTTGGTGACGAAGTTACCGTAACTGTATTGGGAGTTAAAGGAAATCAGGTAAGAATTGGAGTGAATGCTCCAAAAGAAGTATCTGTACATCGAGAAGAAATATATATGCGAATTCAAGCTGAAAAAAATGGAGCTGGTGCAGACCGCTCTGGAAATAGCAGCGAAGATTGAGCGTAAAAGAAGGCTGGTTAACCAGCCTTTTTTATTTGTATCTATTGGACTAGGCACGTAAATTCTAAGTTTTTTGACCGAAAATTATCCACCAATCCCTCTGATCGTTTAAATTCACAGCAAGTGCACAAAACAGTATCAAAAAAGGTTTGACTTCCTATTGGGTTTCAGTAAACTTCGCTCCCACATTTGCTTGGCCCGACACATGCTTACAACGTAAACATGTAGCAACCAGCGTTTGTAATACCGACATTTCGGAGAGGTGGGTGAGTGGCTGAAACCAGTTCCCTGCTAAGGAACCGTACGTTAATTCGTACCGAGGGTTCGA
>JAOMVH010000161.1 GCA_028356795.1 Aliiglaciecola sp.
CTTCGGACTATCAACCCTATGTTTCATCCAGTCGGTATAGGTTGGCGCTCTGGTTTCATTTAATGCAAAACTCACTTGCCTGCCGTTGCCCTTGCGGTGGTCTGCTGCCTTTGGGTTATGCATGCATTGCTGCTTTTTATCACAGTTTCGGCACTGCAATAATTTGCCTTCAAAGTAGGCTATTTTGATACCTTGCTCATTGTCTCGTATGCCTCTAAAGCTAATACGCTCGCCTGACGGGCAAACACACGTGTTTGTCACTGGGTCGAAGCTAAATTCGCTGGCAGGAATAACCGTTTTCTTTCTGACTTTCTTATCTTGGTGACGTTTACCGTATTTGTGTTTTTGTTCATTGAACTTGGGGTCGCGACTTCGAAACTGGTTATCGGGGATATACGCATTGATACCGTTAGTGTGCAGGTACTGCATGTTTTTCTCGTTGGCAAACCCCGTATCGGCTGTGATGATAGTTTGCGCTTTCAAAATGTCATTGCTGATGGCCAAGCGTTTAAATCTGTCTTGAATACCTTCTAATACTGGCTTTAAGGTATGGTGCTCTTGGCCCTCTCCAAATACCGTGGCATCCACAACAATTTGATGTTTCTTATCCACCGTTGCCACGCCGTTATAGCCTTGAATGGTGCCCTTACTGGTGGTCATTTTAGCTGACTCATTGTCAGTGATATTACTTTTCACTTCCTGTGGTTGTTTACCTTTGCCCATCCTTGGCTCGGCTTCCTTTAGGAATTGGTCTATCTTATCGTGCGCTTTATTCAGTGTGTCAATCGCTTGGGCAGTGCGCTGTTTACGCGCCTTATCTGCCTCTTCGTTACGGTCTAATTTCTCATGCTCGTTCATATGATAACTGATTTGGCGTTTAAGCTTATCGCGCTTTTCTTGTAGCTCTTTAAAGGTGCCAGACCATTCCTTGGCCGCATTAGAAGACATCTTGCAACCATCAATCGCAAACAATTCATTACCGAGTAAGCCTTGTTCATGGCATATCAACAATACCTGCTCAAACACCGATTCAATCTCTTGTTTACGGCCACTGACAAAAGCTGCAATCGTTGTCCAGTGCGGCACTGAATCACAGCTCAATGCCTTAAATATAATATTCGTTTCACAGCACCACTGGATTTCGCGACTCGAGGTAATACCTTTGGAGTAGGCAAACAAAATAATTTTTAAAAGTGCTGCCGGGTCATAAGCAGGCCGACCATTCTTATCATTTTTATACTTGGGATAAAATACGGATAAATCCAATTTCGAATCAATCAAGTGATGGATAGCGTGTTCAAACGTACCCGACTGAAGTTGGTCGAGATAGTTGATAACCACCATCGAACTTTGCTGGTAATTAAGGGGGATAAACTTCGGCATTATCAAGGCTCCTGTCGCCCAATTGATAATACCTATTTGATCACAAGTGGTGATCTGTGGGAAGCATTAATTGTTCAAATAACGAACTATTTTTGAGGTTTTTCTACAGCCTCAACGCCCAGATTAAAGGGCCTATACTTCGTAGCTAAGTGATTGCGGGCTAAACTTAGCAAAATTGAGCCTGAGCATAGGGTTACCCGTCCACTTAATTAGCTCGTTATACGTTTATACACGACCAAAATGTTGCTTCATTGACCCTATTAATTGCTCTAAGTCATTACTCAAATAAAAAGGAATATCAAGGTTGTCACTTAACTTTCTTTCAACAACCCCTTGCCAAGTTGAGCAAATTTCTAAGGCGACAGCAATAAAATTATGGTCACTGAATTCTTGATAAGATTTCAACAACTCATCTGAAGCTTCAGGGGTCAAACCGGCCAAATCTTTTGGATGTTCAAACAACCCCCAAGGCCTATCCGTTGGTGCAATTGATAACACCGAACCGCGGACGTCAAAAATACCTTCTGCATTAAATCCGCCAACAGGATAAATGTGCACTATGTCATTTATAAGCTCAACTTTGTAGTCACCGTGAGATTTCATCTAACACCAATACTTGAAAAACGTTTAATATTTTATTGTAAAGAACTCACAGTAGCACTTATCCACTTTCACTGCTGGCCTACATAAATCACTAACCTATACCAATTTCAGTAAGTAATTAGTCACTCAGCGAGATTGTAAAATGATTTAATCGTGGCGTTTAAAAAGAAGTAATAGTGGTGCTCTTTCGAGGTCGAGCAACACAGAGTAAATCCTTGCCTGGGTATTCAATTTACGCAGAATTAGTCTACTGGAACTCTCCTCTCATCCACTCCCAGTCTTCTATAACTTGTAACGCGTAAGAACTGGCAATCTCTATCAAATAATTTGAGACTGAAGGCAGGTTATCAGCCATACCAAGTGGAAATTCATTTGAACGTCTATCACCGCGACTGTGGGATAAAGCAAGGTCGGTACCACAAGCTTTAGCATAGTGAGCAAACCCTCTTTCTTTATTTTCTAACCCTAATCCAATATGTTCGGGATCGAATCCTACTTTTGCATGATGGCGAGAGCGGATAAGCCAATGGGCATCACGCCACTTTATTTCATCAAGCAGCATGTCAGGACTGCGTTGCATTTGTCTTTGGCAACGAAAAGTTAAATGAGCTGGATCGAGCCGGTTTCTTGGGCTTAAGTCAGGAAAATAATATAATGGAGCAGCGTTTCTCTGCTGCTTAAGTTCGACAATATGACTCAAAGACATTGCCTGGGAAGAGCAATGCCTGTTGGGGCCGACTAAGAAATAATAGCGCTGCAGATCAACCGAACCAGTCCCTGAGTCTATGCGTTCAACAATATCAAGGATTTCGTCGTTCATGTATGGAAGAAATGTACGATACAACTCATCATAAATTGGCAGTTTTAATTGCTTAAATTTTGGATTACCTAAATCAAATCTCAGACCGTTTTTGGTGACAACAACCGCTTTAGCTAGCGAACTTTTAGAGTCAAACTGACTTCCTCCAGAGGCTCGCTTTTTGGCCTTGTTATAGCGTTTTTTGAAGATGTGAGAACCCTCAAATTCATCAAAAATATTGAGTATATAATTTGCATCACCCACGACTCCTAAGCAGGTGTTAATATAGGCTCCAATAAAAGCGGATTTCGCTTCTTGCGTTCCTCCCTCATCTATCCATGGCTGATGAGATGGACGCTCCCTAATACGGCGTCAATGCGCCAAAATAGTAGTTTCAACCAAACTATTTACATAAGGAGCGTCCACTATGAAGCTTAAAACAATTTCTATCGATTTGGCAAAAAATGTCTTTCAGGCCTGTGGCGTTAATGAGCACATCAAACCGCAGTTTAATAAAAAGTTAAAACGCAGTGAACTATTAAGTTTTATGCAGCAGCAATTGCCCACAACGGTAGTAATGGAAGCCTGTTATTCGTCACATTATTGG
>JAOMVH010000162.1 GCA_028356795.1 Aliiglaciecola sp.
ATACACGGAAGGTCAATAGCCCCTATGCTGGGACAAAATAAAACAGGCAGTCAGATTTAGCAATATCTGCACGAGTAGTCACCATAAAAAACTTTAACGGGCAGCTTGTTTTTAGAATGTTGTTTTGCAGTTTAAAAAAGGCGTCAACACCCTCTGATGAGCTATCTATGTTAAGTTGAGATAGGTCACCTTTGTTTATCCAGCCCAGTTCAAAACCAGCTTCCGTAATGCCAAAATTTAGTTTCTCAACATCTTGTCTAACGGTTACGTGTGAATCGTTACTTGGCGATTCTGCATAGTTAATCGTGCATTTTTCTTTTAGTATCAAACGTTTTGGTTGACGCAACAATTCAACATCCTCTACGGGATCAAAAATATTGTTGCTTGTCGCTGCTGATATTAAACCCCGTAATGCGGTTTCATCGGCCAAATCATCTTGTGCCCCGCCAGCTTCAATGGTGACAACTGGGCACCCTAATTCTTGCTCCATCAGTGATCCTAGTCTCATATCAGTGATGATAAGGCGCCTTGTAAAATGTGAAACTAAGGCAATGTGTTCGTCACTTTCTTGCACGCTAACGCTAAAAGAGGGGCCACTGCCGGACGTATTATGAATATCAAAAACGGCTTCAGGTTGAGACTTAACGATTTCTTCTTTAATCGCTGCGGCGAGTCCGTGTTGCAAGTCTTTCGTTTTACACTCAGCACCAGGTTCATTAAAACAACGATTTAAGTCTTTTTTACCCGGTAACATTCGAAACGTAAACACAGGTTCAGTGCTTGCCGCCACCACTGAGGCAAGTATTAACTTAACGTTAGTTTTGGGCTTTTTTCTAGACTTCAAAAAGGCATAAGTCGCCTTTAAGCCAGAAGGTTCGTTGCCATGAAGTAACGTAACAAAAACACGACAACGTGTTGCGTCCTCGCCATCCAAGTGGATTACCGTTGCTGTGCCGATTGACAGTAAAAAGTGATAGTAGCTTTCACCTATGACTGCATCAGTGGGGTTGAAAATATGATTGAGTTTTATACTACTCATAAGTAAATACGACTCATAGGTTAATACTGCCAGGTAGAGACTGGTTCGCCACTACGCATATTCTGAATATAGTCATTCAACATCAAGTTTAGTGAGTCTTCGCTACTATATTTTAGTTTATATTTTTCCAGTGAATTGAATTGCCATTTCGCGCCTGTTTGGCCATTTGCAAGCCTAGCTTCGACGACAGATAGATAATAGTTAATTTCAGCGGAATCTAGGTTTAAATCTGCTAACCCTTGAGCCGCTTTTGGCAATATCTGTTCTATAACGGTGGAAATATCACATTCGCAGAGCTGAGACTGTTTCTCCTGTGGCCAAATTATTTTTGCATCCAACCCATGTTGAGCCGTACGGTAGAAGTTGTACTCTGCATAATGAAAGGGCAGTTTTGATAGATAGTTTTCAATATCGCCAGACAATGCTTGTGTTAAACCAATTGCCAATGCAGCATTTGCCATCATATCGACAACCGTTGGACCTGCTGGAAAAGCACGATACTCGATGCGCAGGTGGCCTCCATGTTTTGGCTCAAATACGGGCCTATTCCATGACCAGACCGTACCGTGATGCATGCCCAACTCAAAAAAATCTTCGTTGTCTTGGCTTAGCACGGGCAACAAAGGCTTAAATAGATGAACGTTTTCTGCAAATAGCTCCCAAGCTCCTTGTCTTACCCAGCCTTGTCCGAAACAAACTCGAGGAGGTCTGCGCCATGATTGGTCAGACATGATTCGACTATCAATGGATTGTTTAAACAACGCAATTCGGGTTTCCTGCCATAGGCGCTTTCCCATGCAGGTTGGCGAATTTCCCGCCAGAGCCAACACGAGGGGGGTGATGAGTTGAGCGGCATTGTATAAGTTAGCAAATTGATCTGCGGGTACTTTAAAGTGAGTTTGAAACGATGTGTTTGCCCCTTCCAGTATTACGTCATCTGTGAGTAACTGCAGTGAGTCTTTACCATTTATATCGACGCTAAATGGCGATCCGTCAGGGGTTGAAAGTTGCTTTGTTAGCGCTCGATAGCGAGGTAATTCAGTTAAGAATACGCGATCTAAGTGCTGCTCCTTAAGCGTAGGAAGAATACCAATGGGGACAATCCTAGTATCCAGCTTGTGTGCTTCGTTGTCGAGTCGATCGAGTACCGAGATCAACTCTTTACTCATTGTTGTAAAAGGCTTGCCGGCTGCAACTACTGGTGAGAGGTTGTATTCCAAATTATATTGGTTTAGTTCCTCCGTTAACTGCGGGTGGTTCATTTTGCGTAGTAAATTGACGTTTTCGGCAATGGGTAGCCCATTTTTATCAATTAAGTACATTTCGAGCTCAGCACCAATAGAGGCCTGTCCCGACGAAAAATTCGGGGTGTTGAGTGTGTGTTTCAACTCTTCCAATTGCTGATGCAAACGTCGGTTAAATTCTGAAAAATCAGCACTACTGTAGGTTTCTTGCGTAAAGTATTGGCCCATTTGAATTCGCTTCATCAACATGAATGAACTTATTATTCAACGACGGGACACTTTAGCACTTGATCTCTATCAATAATTTAAGTGTTGATGGAAATTCATTGCAGGCGACTTTATAAATTAAGCGTATCGGTATCAGCCCATCAGTTAGTTGTTTGGAGTTCGAAGCTCATAGGGAAAACCCTTCACAAATTTAAGTATTTGTGGTTTATAGCGTCTTCGGGGTTCTCCAGTTTAATTGTGATCACCTTTTTGATTTTGGTAACAAACTCAAGTGATGTCCAATCTTCAAGCAGCCCTAGAAATACTTCCATCCCTTTTTTGTCGCCACTTTCGGCTTGCTGGCGAAATTTCACCCAAAGCGAAAAAATATCCTTGTCGCTGCTTTTTTGCAATGCCATATCAATAGCCTGATGGACAAGCAATCCACATGTATAGTACAAATCAAAGCGACCGTTATCAGCCGCCTCAGCAAGTGGGAAATCACTTATGCCTTTTGCGCAGTGGTTTCTAAAGCTGTCAATTCTGTTAGATACATATTCGTTTGTTTCAGGATACAGAGCTAATAAGGCCAATGCTGCCAACCAGTCGGCATGTCCTTCATGAAGCCAAGATTCATGGCTTTCCCCATAGATATCTCCTTTGCTGCTTTGTTGGTATAAATGAGCAACTTCATGGGCAAAAAACCAAATGGTTTCATTTAGAAATTTACTATCTTTGACTTTCTTATCAAGATTGTTTACGTCCCAATGCATGAAAATCTGATTGGGCAAAGTGCCTCCTTGGGATGAATGTCCATCTATATTGGCATATGAAGCAAACAAGGTTGGTTTTATTCCTTCAATTTTACCTAGCCTCTTTTCAAAAAA
>JAOMVH010000163.1 GCA_028356795.1 Aliiglaciecola sp.
TTTGATGTTTTCTGCGGTTCTGGCTTTGATTGTTGCTAATTCGCCTTTGTCTCCCATATACGATCAGCTCATTGAGATGCCTGTGATAGTTCAGTTTGGCGCATTGGCAATTGATAAGCCGTTGTTACTTTGGATTAACGACGGTCTAATGGCGATATTTTTCTTCTTGGTGGGCCTTGAACTAAAACGCGAAATTAGAGAGGGCGAGCTGTCTAAACCCGAAAACGTGGTACTTCCCATAACCGGTGCCGTCGGTGGTATGCTAGTGCCGGCTCTAATATACTCTTATTTCACTTGGGGAGATTCCATTGCTCTATCTGGTTGGGCGATTCCTGCCGCGACTGATATTGCTTTTGCACTTGGTATTTTAGCCCTATTGAGAAGTCGAATACCGGTGAGTTTAAAAGTCTTTTTGGTTACCCTTGCCATCATCGACGATATCGGCGCAATCATGATTATTGCACTGTTTTATAGTAACAATATATCCAGTGCTCCACTGATCGTTGCCGCTGTTTGTACCGCTCTTTTATTCTGGATGAACCGGAAGAATGTTCAACAGGTTCCATCATACATTCTTGTGGGACTCGTATTGTGGGTAGCCATGTTGAAATCGGGAGTACACGCTACCCTTGCGGGTGTAATGTTAGCCTTCTTTATCCCGATGCGTGACAACAACGACCCAAGTCGCTCGCCAGTAAAAGAGCTAGAACATAGTCTTCACCCTGCAGTGAGCTTTGCAATTCTTCCTATATTTGCTTTTGCCAATTCTGGCATTGATCTATTTAGTATTAATGCTGAGTCACTTACTCACCCTGTCACTCTAGGTATTTTCCTCGGTTTATTTGTGGGTAAACAAATTGGTGTATTTGGATTTGTTTGGCTGGCGATCAAATTAAAGTTTGCAAAACTACCTTCTGATCAAAATATGATGCAACTGTACGGCTGTTCAATACTGTGTGGCGTTGGATTTACGATGAGCTTATTTATCGGTTCATTAGCATTTGAAGAAACTGGAACTAACTTGATTTTCGACGAACGCTTAGGAATATTGATGGGCTCGATACTATCAGCAGTGATGGGTTATTTAATACTTCGCAAATTTAGTAAAGTACCATCAACTGACTAACCACTTATGCATCCGAGCCAGTAGCGTCGTTTGATCTACTGGCTTGGTGACATAGTCACTCATTCCTGCATCCAAACAACGTTGCCTATCTTCTTTGTAAGCATTAGCCGTTAGCGCGATAATTGGAATATTTGATTTTTCACCTTCTAGCTTTCGTATTCTTCTTGCAGCTTCATAGCCATCCATTGTTGGCATTTGGCAATCCATTAGAACCAAATCAAAATCGTGATGGGTTATGGCCGTTAATGCTGCTTCACCATTTGCCACACGAATAATTTTGAGGTCATAGGCAGATAACATATCCAACACAACTTCTGCATTGATATCGTTATCTTCAGCCACCAAAATCTTACTTTTCTTGGGCAATGACAAATCTGACGTATCGAGTTTCTCCGGCGCTTCAGCCGATTCAACTAGCGGAAGCGTCACCGTAATTTTAGTACCTGCTCCTAGTTCGCTTTCAAGTTTCAATGTTCCTCCCATTAAACTTGCCAGCTCTTTGCAAATACTTAACCCCAACCCTGTTCCACCGAATATGCGTGTGGTGGAATCATCAGCTTGGGCAAATTGCTCAAGTACATGTTTTTGCTTGGATTCAGGGATCCCTATTCCAGTATCTTCCACCACTATGCCTAGCTCACCGTTTGTGTAAAAAGACATTAGAGTGATTTTGCCGTGTTCAGTAAATTTAATCGCATTATTAAGTAAATTATTAATGATCTGATTAATTTTAGTGGAGTCTCCAACAACCCATGATGGAAGATCAGTGGCAGCATGTTCAATGATGGACAAGCCTTTTTGAGACACTAAAGGCCTGTTGAGTTCAATGCAATTGTGAATAAGATCACTAGGTGAAAAAACCGTTTCGTCAAGTGACATTTTACCCGATTCTATTTTCGACCAATCAAGTACGCTGTTAAGTAATTCCATTAGATTCAAGGCTGATTGATAAATGGTTTCAACTTTTCGTCGATTGGTATCATCCAGTGTCGATAACGTGATGTTTTGACATGAACCAATAATGCCGTTCATCGGTGTACGAATTTCATGGGACACATTGGCTAAAAATTGAGATTTAGCTTCGTTCGCTGATTCAGCTTCCAGAACCGCCCTTTGCAGTGAATGAGTTTTTTCCTGCACTCGTCTTTCCAGTGACATATTGAGTGTTTTTAGCTCGATATTCATTTTACTTTGCGCAAATTTTGAAGAGTTGAGTTGCTTAAACACATGCACTAGTCGACTACTTAACTCTTGAAAACTTTTATCAAGCTCTACGACTTCAGTGATATATGTCGATTCAACAGGCTGCATGTTGGTACTATCAGGTTCACTGGGATCAAAAAGTGAAAAGTTTGATAATACAGTTCTTAATGGTTTGGAAAATGACTCTACCACCATGTGACTGGCTAAAACAGCAAGCAAACTAAGCCCAATAATGACCAGAAGAGCAAGCAATATATACTCTGACATTTCGAGCATGAAGGTTTTACGGGGATACAACTTATAAACCTGCCAGTCTGTTAGCTGACTCGATAGCTTAGAGATAACCATACTCTCGCTATCCATCGACACATTGCCAACACTCACGCAACGTTTATCTTGGCACTTTTTATCCGTTATTTTATCCAAGGTATTAAAATTCAAGATATCACTGGCGTAGACCACGGTGTCTGTATTATCTGCAATTAACATAGAAACGGACGGATCAATCTCATTGATATCGTACATTTCAAAACTATTAAGGTTTAGTGAGCCTTCTACTATGCCGATAAAATCTCCGTCTTTGGAAAACATCGGAGAGGATATAGCTACGATTGGATCATCTCCGAAGCCTTTCCCTCTAAATGCTGGCGATACGTATGCTGCTAGCGTTCGTTTAGCTTCGATAAAATAGTGACGCTGACTTACATCAAGTTGATTATTTTGTTTCGCTCTTTCAAACAAACCTGCAGGGTAAGCATGGGTAATCTGACCTTTTTCATCGGTGACTAGAAAAGTCAAAAAGCTTTGATAACTCGAAGACAAATCTTGAAGACGCTTTTGAGTATTCTCGGGGTTATCCTCCACTGCCCTGCCAACAATATCTAACACTTGTCTGTGCATATCTATGAACATTTCTACCTGATTAGTAACGACTCTAGTTCGCGCAGAAAGATAGTTTTCTAGCTCTTGGTACTTAGATTTTTGATAAAAGTTAATTACTGTGTACGATAGCACCAGTGTTGAAAAAAAGAATAGACCGGTAAAGG
>JAOMVH010000164.1 GCA_028356795.1 Aliiglaciecola sp.
CGGCACGCATTCTATATTTTTATTTTTCGCGCGTTATTTCATGGTGAATATGAATTTTAGTCAATGTCGACCAGCGTGAATAATGAGGTTTTCGTCACAACAGTAACATTGACCTCATTTTTACTTAGGGACGTTATGCCAATCCACCTTACTATGTGATCAGATATTAATATGGGTTGGTATTAGAGGCGGTTTAACAATAGTTGTTGGTTTTTTTGGTCTATTTTGAAATCAAATTGGCGTAATAAGTTCATGCCCAGCAAGCCATCTGCAAAACTGAAATCCGGCATATCTAATACCACTACCGCCACATCATCAATGCGAAAGCCGCCAATAAAAACTTGTTTAAATTGAAAAATAGGGGCCGCTACTTGCCCGCCTGCGGTATTGACAGTAAACGTGCCTATGTATTCGCGCGCAAAACGACGGTTCAAAGTGCGAAACTTTTCAGTGGTGATGACTGTGGTTGACGCCCCTGTATCTATCATTAAATTGGCTTGATATCTGCCCAGTTTAATGGGGGCAATAAAGTGATCGCCAAGAGAGGTAAGTGAAACGCTACGTTCATACTGGGCTGGATCCACTGGTATATCTTCAGATTCTTGGGAAGCCGTTGGTGAAAGTTGAGCCACTAATACTTGTCTTATGCGCTGTCCTTCAAGGTCCCCTTGGGGTAAGGATGCAAGTACATTTTCCATCAAAAATTCTTGCCCCTGGCGAGCATAAGATTCGGCTAATGCTAAGATAATCGACCTTCTGTTAGGATCAAATTGCCATAATGGCTCCAGAAAAGTGGCCAACACATCCCATGCCTTAATCGTTTTTAATTTTTCGATATTGTCGGCACTTAGCTGGCTAATAGTGAGTAATACTTGTGCCCGCTGCTCGGTGGTTAAGGCTAAATCTAATAAACCGTAATAATGTGACATCACATCATCAATCAGCGCGGTTGCTTTAACCAGTTCGGCTTCTAACAATAGGAATTCAATGTCTTGGGGTGATCCTCTCAAATAATCTTGAATGGCTTGTTGAGCAAGGCCAAATTCACCTGCCGCAATTTGCTGCCTAATTCGATACATTTGTTGTTGCTTGGGCGTGCCCAGTTGTGGTGACGATGTTGCAGATTGTGACCGGGGAGGAGTCTGGTTTGGAGCGTTAGCAAGCTGTTCTGACGGTTGATTGGTATTGTCATCTGTTGGCGGCATTGTGTGAGTCGATGCCGCTTTAGCATCATTATTTTGCTTTGGTAAATGAGATTTGGCTGGCCATAACTTGATGTTTATCGTTACTGATATCAATAAAGCAAGGGTTAAAAACGCCAACATCCATTTCACGTTATATTCTCCAATTTAGTTTTTATTGTCTTTCAAAGGTACACAAACCGCGCCATAGACAGCACTGAACTCAGCGGGCATGCGCTTAGGTTTGCCGCTGCTAAGAGCAATACATACAAAGTCAGTTCGTGCGGTTAATACCGTTTGACCGTCGCTTTGGCGAATGTATTGAAACTGCCTCGATAGCTTTAATCGGTTATCACATTCGATGATCCACGTTGCGCACAGAAGGCTATCGCCCATGACGGCTGCAGCGTGGTAATCAATGGTATGTTTGCTTATTGCCATCCCCCTATCTAGGTGCTGATAGGTTTGGATATCCAACCCAAGTTCATTAGAGTGAGACCAAGATACTTTTTCTAACTGCGCCACATAAGCCACGTTGTTTACATGGTTATAATGATCAATATCTGCCGTTTGTATTGGCCACTCAATAATATGCGGTTTTGGATGAAGCCATTGATAGTCTGCCCAATTCGTATTCATGATGGGAAGTCTGGTAGGGGGTTAGGCTGGCTTTCATCAAAAAGCGCCACCATGAGCGCGGTTTCACGGATGATGATAGGGGAAATGAAGGCGTCTACTTCCCCCAGTTTTTTAAACGCTTTATAGCCATCCTCTAAAAAGCTATGCAAACTTTCCACCCCTGCCAGTTTGGCCGGTTTGCGGGATATCATTAATAATGCGCTGATCCCTTTTATTTTGACTACATCAGCCAGATCACTGCCTAGTCCGGCAAGCAATTGAATTTGCTCTTCTCGTTGTGGACGATTATTGCAAAGGCGGTATGCTTGTGCATAGGTTTCAGCACAAATAGGTCCTTGGTGTATATTTTCAGTCAATGACAAGTCCATTTCATGAGACAAACTGTTTAAGCGCAAAGCGGCTTCTAGAGACTGTAACGCTTGCTCTGGCAGTAATTTTGCCATCTTGGGAACGACTCTGGCGATATCTTGGTCTCGCTGGCTAAAGTCTTTTGGTCCATAGAGCTCTTCAATAAAAAATTGCATAGCCGGACGAAAACGTCGGCTTTGCCACATGTCATCATAGGTCACTAGTAATCGTTTAGTTTGCCAGCTTTGCAGTTCACGTAAACGCTCCGTAAGTCCCAGTGTGTGAGTTTTATGTTGCAGTTTTTCGCTATGTTGAAGGTGACCAATAATTTTGTCTAAAGTTGAAGGCATCATGACATCTATTTTGTTAGCGTTATTTGATCAAATACACTGGCGTCGATCCAGCCTCGGTTCTTATCGCCATTAACCGGAGGAATATCTTTTGAGCCGATGAAGTGTTCTCGATTTTTTGATGCATCATTGTCACAGTAGGAAAGCATAAACCCAAGTTTTTTATTGTCATGAAGTGTAACAGGTTGATTTGGTTTGTTATCTTCGAAACTATCATCATAGATAGAAATGGCGACTTCCCACACAATATCATAAGGCGGCTGTTGCTCTCGCTGCCAACGGCTTATGACATGATCATTGTAAAGCCGCGCTTTTTTATCGGTAGACAAATCAACGGCCTGATTGTCCAAACCAATGTGGTAAGCAAAGGCGTTGTGATTGTACTGATGATCGCCACCTGATGCGTCTTCATCCACAAAGATCTCCAAACAATCATCACTCCAATAGCCATCGATTGGGTTTGGATTATTGTCATATAACATATCGTCGGTAATTTTTGCTTGCAGGTAAAGGTAGCTTTTATCCCACATGAGCCGGTATTTTCCGTTAAAGTCAGACGGGTCTAATGGGCCCCCAATGGTCACAAAATTCAGCGGTCGCCAAGCAGATTGTTGCCACTGAATTTCTGTATTTACACCATCAATAACCGGTGGTGTCGGACTGTACGGCACATCGAATGCCAACAAAGGCGCACTGCATAGCAGTAGACTCAATAAATAACGTGGTGACATGGTGTTTCCTTGTTTTATCTGATGCATAGCTTCGCTCAAACCTGCATTATTGACAATAGAATTTATTGTTAA
>JAOMVH010000165.1 GCA_028356795.1 Aliiglaciecola sp.
CACACGGTATTACAAGTATTTGAATTTGTGCATCTTTGGTGCGGTGAGTAAAGAAAAGCGGTAAACTCGGGCAATAATCGATTGTGTATGATGTCATCATGAAAAAACATATTTATATAGCCTATACAGGCGGTACTATCGGCATGCGTCCTTCGTCACAAGGATATATTCCTGCGGCCGGTTTCTTAACCCAAACCTTGGCTAAAATGCCAGAATTTAATCGTCAAGAGATGCCTGATTTCACTATTCATGAATATGATAGTCTGATTGATTCATCAGACATGAGCCCAAACGATTGGCAACAAATAGCGGATGATATTCAACAACAATATCAAGAGTATGATGGCTTTATTATCTTGCATGGTACCGACACCATGGCTTACACCGCATCGGCATTGTCATTTATGCTAGAAGACTTGAGCAAGCCAGTTATTGTAACTGGCTCGCAAATCCCCCTAGCTGAGCTTCGTTCCGACGGCCAAATCAACCTGCTCAATGCCTTGTATATTGCCGCTTATTATCCCATCGCAGAAGTATCTTTATACTTTAACAACCACCTATTTAGAGGTAACCGTAGCCGCAAAGTCGACGCCGATGGTTTTGATGCCTTTGGTTCACCAAACTTTCCAGATTTGCTTCGAGCAGGCATCGAAATCGAGTTGATAGCAGGACAACTTGTCGATGACAAAAATTCATTAAACGATGACTTGCAACTCACGGTCAGTCAAATCAGCTCTCAGCCGGTGGGAGTGGTAACTCTTTATCCGGGTATTAGTGCTGAGGTGATTCGAAATACCCTGCAACAACCAGTAAAAGCACTGGTATTGCTGAGCTATGGCGTCGGAAATGCGCCGCAAAACCCGGCGTTACTTGAGCAACTTAGGCTAGCCGAGAAAAACGAAATTGTGGTACTAAACTGCACGCAATGTGTCAGTGGCAAGGTTAACATGAGTGGCTATGCCAATGGCCATGCACTGCGAGAAGCCGGCGTGGTATCGGGTAATGACATGACACCAGAAGCTGCTTTAGCAAAATTACATTACTTACTTTCCAAAGACTTACCTTTTAAAGAAGTAAAGCGTCAGTTGCTTAATAACCTTCGTGGCGAACTGAGCTAGTGACAACTAGCTCAGTTATATTGCGCGGCAACCATATAAACTGAACAAACCGTCTATCTAGACCATCAAAATGTCGAACCTAGGTTACATAAACTAACATTTAGCTTTACTACCGAAACTGTTTTAAATAATACAATTTCAAGCTAGCTAAGCAACAAAATGTGTTTCAATCCTGTCGAGCAAATAAAGCTCAGATTCAGCGACCTTGCCGTGCTGTATCCATTGGTTGAGTATGTCTTTTTGACTAGATTCAGTGCCGTTTTGTAGCTTGGCCGACATCATTTCTAGTTGCAATGATTGACGTAACTCAGACTCAGAAGCAATACTCTGTCGGTCACTTAAAATATCAAGCATCACGTTTAACTGTAGTCGGTTGTGGCTCGGTGTTTGATTAGAGGCATATGCTTGTCGATATGGGCTTGGCAATGCTGCGAGAAGCTCTGATTCAGAGGTAGCATTGTCCATTTCCACGGTTGAACGCATAAAATCAAATACCCCCTTCATCACAGCAGCCTTTTGTTGCTGACGTAAGCTTGCAGACCGCAATTGCACCTCGTTTTGCAATTCTCGGCTAATACTGATCAATTTTTTATTAATTTTGCTATCTAAGTCTTTTATACGACGATCAACCCCTAACAAGTCGCTTTCAACTAGTTTTAATTCAACTAGCTCTTTCGCTTCGTCAATTCGCAGGCGAATACCTTCACATTCGGCATGAAGCTCACTAATAAGAGAATTCACTGTGTCTTTTTGTTGTTGTTTTACTGAATTTCGTTTACTAAACAACGCATCATTCGCTTGTCTAAACTGACGCCACAATTGATTATCTTGTTTACTACCGCCGGAACCAATCAATTGCCATTTTTTCTGCAAACCTTTGGCAACGTCAACCGATTCTAATACATCTTCATTTTCAAGCAGTGATTCGACTTGCTGGATAAGTCCTAGTTTAGCTTCAACATTTAGCTTGTAAAAGCTTTCAACTTTTTGCTGAATCGGTGCAATTGCCTCACCATATGCATTGTTGATCTCGTCTCGCTTTTTATAATCAACATGACCTATTTCACGCCATTGCTTTTGCAATTTAAGCAAGTGTTCAGCACAAGTTCCATCTTCAATCTCAGCACTGTTTAGCGCAGAGATTTGATTGATCAATTCAAGCTTGCCGTGATAGTTAGCTGTTCTCACTTTTTCTTGTTCAGCGAAATGGACTCGACAGGGTTCAAACGCTTTTTCAATCGCTTCATCAAAAGCAACATTAAGTGCATTATCTGATTCAGTTTGTGTATTTCCCAGGCTACTCCATTCACTTCTTAGTCGTTTTACGGCTGCTGATTGTGCAGCGATATCTAAGGGTGTTTGGGCCAACGCAATGACATCATCAAGCAGGGCCGGTTTGCGAGGTTGAGCGATATACTGTTGCCAATCCTTCAAATTTTCTACTTGCTCTTTGACATCTTCATAAGCTCTATTCACAAATCTTTGGCTTTTTTCAGGAAGTGCCTGATACCAAGTCTCCACTCGCGTAAACATTCCCATTGCGGCTTTGTATTTGCCTTGCTTAATGAGGGTATCAATTGTTGTTAGCTTGTTCTTACAACGTTGCTCATTTTGCTTTATTTGCGCATTTAAGGCGTTTATAGCAGATTTCCAATTACCGCGAAGTTTGTTCCATTTAGACTCTAAGTTCACAGGCCAATTTGATGCATAAGGTGCAGTAATTGCCTGCCACTGCAGTTTCTGTTCTTTCAAGTAAGCAAGAGACGCTTCTACTTGACTGTTATCAGAAGGCAAGGCTAGTTTTTCAAATTTACCTAGAAACTCATTGGCAACTTTTATTGCTTGTTGGAATTCAGGTAAGCGCTCCAAAGTACTTCGAGATTGAAAAATTTGGTTGAATAGCGGCTCTAACTTATCAATTTCAGGCTTAACTGCTGTTTCATTTGAGTTTAATAAAGCAGAAATATTTTCTTGCTCTTGCTGTAATAATGTCTCTAATTTTTCAACTTCACCGAGTGTAATGTCTTCAACGTTGCCAGCAAGAAGCGTACTGACATCTTGGATATGTTGATCTACCCTCGCGGTAACTTCGGCCAATTTAAGCTGTTGTTGTTGCTGTTCTTTTTTAAGTTCCCATTGGGGTGCCAAACTATCAATAAGGCTCTGAATTTTTTCTGAAATTTGCTGATAACG
>JAOMVH010000166.1 GCA_028356795.1 Aliiglaciecola sp.
GATATTGCTGCGCCTCACTATATTTTTGTTCAATGACTAAAATCTCACCCACACGATAATTACTCAACGACGCATGTACATTGTCGTTGTTCTGTTTTGCTCTACTGAGAATTTGTATGAATTTGAGCTTGGCCTGCGTTAGCCTGCCAAGTTTCTGAAGTCCCCGCGCAACATTGTATAACGCCATGGTTTGATTGTATTCATGACCATGTAATTGCGCATTTTCGTAGGCTAATTGGAAATTATCGAGTGACGTTTCAAGATCGCCAATGTAAACATACAAATTACCGAGATTCGTATAGATTCTATACTTTATTCTAGAATTTTTATGATGACGAAAAGCTTTTTCAAGTGGCAACAGATTGTCGATAACATGCTGATATTGCTTCGTATATAGCTGAAAGTTTGCGTAGTCGATGATCATATCCGGAGACTTGATATTATCTTTTAATGTTTCTAAAAAGTCAGTCGCTTTTTGCTTGTAGAGCGCAACATCGGTTGTTTGACCTTTGTAACCAGCAAGCTTTGCGCGATAAATATAGAGTTTCAGCTGTAATTTGGCTGGTAGGTTGGGTTCACTCTCCAAATTATCTAATGCCTTGCCAAGCTCTGCTGTGTTAATTAGTCCGTAATAGGCATCAATTCGATACAACTCTAAACGGTACCAATTGCTACTACCCTTTTCTGAATTTTTAAAAGCTCGGGGAAGTTCAGCTAAGCATGCTTGATGGTCTGACTCACAGATTTCTTGTAAAGTCGCCATTGAATACGCCATAGGTGACATGGCGAAGAAACTTATAAACAGAAAAATAAAGGCATAAAAACGCACATTCCCGCCTTGTTTGTAGGAGATACTTACTTTTGTACGAAGTTTATATCAATGTGATACGGGTTACCATCTAATCGATTTCGTTTAAATATACATTAACAAAGAACAAGAATAGCGAGTTTTGACTAGGTTAAAAAGGCAAAACATTGAAGGCTAAAATGCTTTTAACCGTTCTCCCAATTGACAACAAGACCCCATGTTTCAAGCTCTTAATCCATAAATCCAGAAGCACCATTAAGCCAAAGGCCCTAAAAGCAAAAAGCCCCACTAGCCAAGACCAGCGGGGAATCTCACGCTTAGGAGGCGTGTTTCTACAACAAATTTACAGTACTTCTTCTGACTCTATCGGATCTTCAGGTTTCACTGTTTTTGATAACAACAACTCTGCACGAAGTCTCTTTTCAATATCATCAGCCATATCTGTGTGTTCTTTTAAGTACTTAACAACATTCGCTTTACCTTGGCCAATACGCTCACCATTGTAGCTGTACCAAGCACCCGCTTTTTCAACAAACTTCTGCTTAACACCTAAATCAATCAATTCAGCTTCTTTGCAGATACCTTGACCGTACATGATTTGGAACTCTGCTTGTTTAAACGGCGGGGCTACTTTGTTTTTCACCACTTTAACCCGTGTTTCGTTACCAACAATTTCATCGCCATCTTTGATAGCACCAATGCGACGAATGTCTAAGCGTACCGAAGCATAAAACTTCAGTGCATTACCACCGGTAGTGGTTTCAGGTGAACCAAACATGACACCAATTTTCATACGAATTTGGTTAATGAATATCAAAAGCGTGTTTGAACGCTTAATGTTACCCGTAAGCTTACGTAATGCTTGAGACATCAATCGCGCTTGCAAGCCAACGTGAGAGTCTCCCATGTCGCCTTCAATTTCTGCTTTTGGTGTTAGTGCAGCAACGGAGTCAACCACCACAACATCAACTGCGCCCGAGCGAACTAACATGTCGCATATTTCGAGAGCTTGCTCACCAGTATCAGGCTGGGATACCAATAAATCATCAATATTTACACCTAACTTAGCTGCATAAATTGGGTCAAGGGCATGCTCAGCGTCAACAAAGGCACAGGTTTTACCGGTTTTTTGTGCTTCGGCAATTGCTTGCAAGGTCAATGTTGTTTTACCCGATGATTCAGGTCCATAAATCTCTACGATACGGCCACATGGCAACCCGCCTATACCAAGAGCAATATCAATGGTCAAAGAGCCAGTAGACACTGATTCTATGTCTAGCGCTTGATTATCGCCCAAGCGCATAATTGTGCCTTTACCAAACTGCTTTTCAATTTGTCCAAGTGCTGCAGAGAGCGCGCGAGATTTATTGTCGTTCATCGGAGTATCCTTCGATTAAAGCTTATATTTAGTCACTAAGGTGAGTAATTTTCACATCAGTGTTAACTAGTCATTACGTGTATGCCCAGAAGTATACTGTATGATTATACAGTTACAAGTGCAGTTTTCATTTTTTTTATAAAAAGACCTGAATTGAAACAGAGCCTTTGGGATTTATTCTTTTAATTCAAGTTGTTGCAACAACATCTTCAATGCAAACTCAATTGCTTGTTCTCTCACTTGGTGGCGATCACCTGAAAATATTTGCTTTTCACACAGTAGTTTGCCCTGATGACAGACACCAAACCACACCAGACCAACGGGCTTTTTTTCACTACCGCCACCTGGCCCCGCGATTCCGCTAATGGACAAACTAATATCAGCCGATGAACGATTTGCGCAACCCTGCGCCATAGCTTCGACCGTTTGACTCGAAACCGCACCATGCTGCGCTAAGATACGCTGATCGACACCAAGTAGTTCATGTTTCGCTTCGTTGCTATAAGTGACATAAGATTGTTTGAACCAGGTTGAGCTACCCGCAATACTTGTTAGTGCGAAAGCCAAGCCTCCACCCGTGCATGATTCTGCACAGCTGATTTGATAATTCAGCGCTATTGCTTTTTTCGCCAGTGTCGCGACATCTTGTTGAATAGTTGTTGTGAGCATAAAATGTTAATTTGCAATATTGATTGGGTAAAGTGTACCAAAACTTTTAGTGTCAAAGGTCAGTCTCAGGCAGATATAGTTGTGCTTGTTGCTCGAAAGATACAAATATTTAGTGAACTTAGTGGCTTTTTATAAATCATAGACTATACAGTCCCCCCGTTGACAAATGATTTTTCCCATTTGGCTTCCCATTCACATTCTAATTACAGCCATTCATCACACTGCCTCCCCAATTTAAGTAACCACACTAGAGCTGACCATCTGAATAGCTTTACTCTCCCGACCAGGCTTCAAAACAAGCCTTAAAACAATAACTTCGCTGCAACTCAAGTTGTCGCGTACGGGAGAACAAGATGTTCAATAAAACAAGTATTGCAAGATCTGTAAAGCATGCGCTACTCATTGGTGCAGCAACATCACTCGCATTTTCAACAAGTAATGCGATCGC
>JAOMVH010000167.1 GCA_028356795.1 Aliiglaciecola sp.
TGCTCGACGCCCAGCTAAACTGTTTTTATGCTTATGCATTTCATTCATTAGTCATACGGCCTTATCTAAAACAACTCCGCAAATACAAGCTATCGATAACATGTTTGCCAATGGGGTAAAATCTGAAACCGTGCCGGGCATTAGCGTGGCCGTTGCTGACAAAAGTGGCGTTATTTGGGCCAAGGCTTATGGTTTAGCGGATATTGAAAATCAGGTTGCACTAACAACCAAGCATAAAATGCGCATTGGTAGTGTTGCTAAGTTGATCACCGCAGCTGGCATGATGCGCCTTCACGAGCAGCAAAAACTCTCTCTTGATGCACCGATCACGCAATATGTGCCAGCGTGGCCAACAAGCCATGCCCCTTTAACCTTGCGCCAACTGGCGAGCCACACCTCAGGTATCAGACATTACAATAGCAGTGCCGAGTTTTTGTTAAATGAAACCTTCGGTGATGTGGAGTCTAGTCTCGACATATTCAAAGATGACCCCTTATTGTTCAAACCTGGCAGCAGTTTAAAATACTCGACCTATGCTTTTTCGTTAATGGCGGCGGCAATGGAAGGGGTGGATAAACAGCGAAACTTTAAGCAAATTATTCAACAAGAAGTGTTTTTGCCTTTGAATATGCAAGATAGCGCCTTTGATGATCAGGCTGACATCATTCCACTGCGACAACGACCTTATAATGCCATTGATGGCACACTCAAAAACGCACCACAAACTGATCATTCCTACAAATATGCCGGCGGCGGCTTTATCGCATCGGCCTCTGACATATCTCGCTTTGCCGTGGCACATTCACAACCTGGCTACCTAAATCAAAACTCTCTGGAGCAATTGTTCACTCGTGCAACCTTAGATACAAACAAACCTCTGCCTTATGGTGTGGCCTGGATGATTGATTTCGATAACTACAAAAACCGCAGTTATTACAAAGACAATCAAAAAGCGCAAGCCATGATGGCGAGCTTTGATAATGCCGTGATGCATTCTGGTGGCAGCAACGGCGGTACAACCATGTTAATTCTGTGCAAAGACCATGATAGAGCAGTTACCGTAGTTAAAAATGTTGATGGTGAGTATAGCGCAGATGTATTTTTGCTGGCTTTAGAAACCCTTAGTCACTTTCATTCAAAAAATTAACATATAACTGAGTTTCATGAGAAGCCTATCAAAACCAAACAAGAAAGCAATAAAACCATATAATATAAAGAGTTAACATACTTTTAACCCAACCAAATCCGCCCTTTAAAATGGATTAGATAATCTAATCTATAAAAGTGAAAAAACTTCATTGCATCAAACATAATTACGCTCTAAAATCCGCGCCCTAAACTTACATCGTCTAATATTTGACCGTCATTTAACCCGTAAAATAAGTAGTTAGCGCCATGGACCAAAGAGAATTTATACAGATCCGCCGATTTATCCTTAAGCTGGGTAAAATGCTGCATAAATATGGCTCACCATCTTTTCGTCTAGAAGCGTATTTAACCGAAATCGCCACTTATTTGGGTGTACACGCCTCGTTTATCTCAACGCCCACGTCCTTGTCTATTGTGTTATGGAGTGATCGCCATGAAGACGAGTACAACCATGCAGCACGTATGCAACCGGGCGAATTGGATATGAATTCCTTGTCACGCACCGATGAGCTAGCCAATCAATTACTGGCCGGCGAAATCACCTTAGAACAAGCCGACAAGCAACTGGACGAAATCGATCTTATGCCAAGTCCTTACGGCAAAGGACTCACTGCCATCGCGTTTGGTATGTCTACTAGTGCCTTTGCCATGTTGATGGGCGCAGGTTGGCCTGAAATCATCTGCTCGGGCATATTGGGACTAGTGGTTTACGTTTGGACTCTTTGGGCCATGCGCTCAAAACGTGTGGGCCTGATGCTAGAGCCCGTTGCGTCTTTCACCGTGGGTTTCACAGCTTGCGCGGTGAATTATTACATGCACATTGGCTTCAATATTTGGCTGATCATTTTATCGTCTTTGATTATTTTGGTGCCGGGATTATCGTTAACCATGGGACTTGCTGAAATATCTTCTCGCAATATGGTATCTGGCACTGCGCGCGTAATGGACGCCACCATGCAGTTATTCAAACTCTACTTTGGTGCCTTCATTGGTATTACATTGGGATACCAAGTATTTGGTGAACTTGAACTGGTCGAAGCCGACACCCTGCCCCTTTGGGTTAACTGGCTCGGCGTATTGATGTTGAGCATTGGCCTGGTGGCCATTTTCCGTACTCGACTAAAACACATGCATTGGGCAATCGCGTCGACCTTTATTGCTTACTCTGCCTCAACCTATAGCTCCGCCTACCTAGAAAATGGTTTGGGGGCGTTTGTGGGAGCATTTGCGTTAGGCGTATTTGCTAACCTGTTCTCACGCACCGTGAACGCGCCATCAACCATAGTGGCCATGCACGGTTTAATTGTATTGGTGCCGGGTTCAAAAACCTATATTGGCCTAAACTCGTTTATTTCTGGGCAAGATTTTATCAAGGCCGACCACATAGGTCAGGAAACCTTTATGATCTTAATGTCGTTGATAGCTGGATTGATCTTTGCCAACGTGGTGATGCCAACACGCAAAGCCTTGTAACCATCACCACGTAACAAAATGTCACCGGATAGCCCTTGCAATTCACGTTAAAATAAACGTAAATCTGTATATCAAACAAAAAGATACACAGGAGCAAGGGCATGCCAAACATCTTAACCATCAAAAACACACTGCTTTCACTGCGCGGTGAAATGGTGTTTCTCAATCAAGCTGAGCGAGAAGAATATGTGGCCAAAGGCGAGTTCTCACTGTTTAACCCCACATGGCGCTTGTTTAAAGGCGACAATGAAATCGCTCAGATAAAAAAGAAGCTTTTTTCTTGGTCAACCAAATATTTCATTGAAGGGAACGGCGGAGAATTTATTCTCAGACGTAAAAGCTGGTCGTGGACCCGCAAATATTTAGTGCTCGGCGGCCCACTGGACGGTGCCTTGGTAATCGGTGGATTTTGGGATACTAGCTTCGAAATGACCCTGCACGGCAGAAACATACTTCGCGGCGATAATCAGATCATCAGTATTCGCGACACCTGCCATGTTACTTTCTATGATGACAGCCATCAAGACACACTAGCAGCAATTTTAGTGGCAATGCGAATTGACAAGAAAAATGAAGGTAGTGGCTCTGGCGCTGATTTTGGTGATTAGTACACAAACTAAAAAGGGGTCTAAAAAGG
>JAOMVH010000168.1 GCA_028356795.1 Aliiglaciecola sp.
AAGCTGCATCATGGCGGAGTGGATTTACTGCAAAGACTGGAGTAAATCATGACTGCATTACATTTACGCGATATTTTTGACCAAGCGTTAGTCGAGTATCAATAGTCGCATCGCTTGAGCCCGCAACAGCATAAAGTGTGCAGGAGTATCTTATCCTGTCGTACGGGTAAGTTGGGTTATCAGGTGTGGCAATGCACCCAATGTACAGAAGAAAGGCGAATTGGGTGTAGTTGCCGAAACAGACATTGCCCTCGCTGCCAAGGGAAAGTGACACAGGAAAAACAATCACAACAAGTGGTGTCTGGTGGCTATTTCCACTTGGTGTTCACCTTGCCACATGAGTTAAACGTGTTGGCGCAATACAAACCTAAAATGGTGTATACCGCTTTATTCAAGTCAGTTTGGCAAACGCTGCAAAAGTTCACTGCCAATCGTCATGGTCGAGACAGTCAATTAGGTATGTTGAGTGTATTGCATACGTGGGGACAGAACTTGGGGCAGCATATTCATCTGCACTGCCTAGTGCCTGTGGGCGTGCTTGACCGAGAGTTGCGGTGGTGTGAGCACAAAAACGTTATCTTAACCCAGTAAAAGCCTTATCTGTAGTATTTAGGGGGAAAATGCTGGCACTACTGAAAGAAAAAGAGATTGATGTTGACGCGCTGGGCCTTCCTCAAAAATGGTGTGTATATGCTAAGCAAAGCTTACATAGCACTAAGGTGGTGTTTGCGATACCTTTGCGTATTAACATGATGCCGATCGGGTAATAACATTGATGGCGATCACAATCTCTCTCGATTGTAGACCTCGTTAGAATCTAACTGACGTGATCGGCATCCGTCAATTTGTTTTGTCTTTTTCGCATCGATTCCCCTTTTAATTCTAGTTTGATTGAGCCATGGATGAGCCTATCCAAGATGGCGTCGGCGTGGGTCGATTCCCCAATCATGTCATACCAATTTTCTACCGGTAACTGACTCGTGATCATGGTGGATTTCGAGTCATAACGTGCGTCAATCAACTCCAGTAAATCACTGCGCTGTTGAGCACTGAGTGGCTCCAATCCCCAGTCGTCGAGGATCAGCAAGTCACAGGCTTTGAGTTTGTTGATCTGTTTGCGGTAGCTGCCATCAGCCTGTGCCATAAAGAGTTTCTCTAATAGCTCTTTTAAACGGAAGTAGTAAACACCGTGATCTTGTTGGCAGTGATGGTGACCTAGCGCGCAACTTAGGTAAGTTTTTCCGCAACCGGTTGCACCAGTGATGAGTAGATTTTGGCCTCGGGCTAACCAATCACCTTGCGCTAGTTCGCGTACCGTGTTTTTGCTTAATTGTCGGTGAGCGTTGTAGTCGATATCGTTAATATTGGCTTTTAACCGGAACTTGGCCTGTTTTATCAAGCGCTCAACCCGTCGCTGCTCGCGACCTGTTATTTCATGTGATAGCAGTAAACTCAGTCGTTCTTCGAAGCTTTGTTCTAAGTACAGGTTGGCTTGTTGTGCTTGCTGTTGCAATGCGGCTTTGACACCGCTGAGTTTGAGTTGGGCTAGTTGTTGGTGTAATGGATTCATGTTGGATTCCTTAATGATAGTAATCTTGACCACGGATGTTTTCGTGTGTGATGTCACTGAGCAGTTCAATTTGGCTATTAGGTAGTGGCTGTTTATCTAAACCTTTGTTGAGTATGTTAGTGATGGCTTTTAGATGGGTGACATTGGTCGCCAGTGCTCTTTTGCAGGCCGCATCGAGGCGTACAGGTGAGTATTGTTTAGCGAGATTCAATAACCCTAAACAGCGCCGGTAGCTTTGCTCTGGGTGTTTGCGCTGCTGCAAATACAACCTAACCAACTGTGCAGTATGTTCACCCATGTCGTGTGCCCAACGTTCAAATCGCTGTGGCGTCCATTGTTGATGCTTTTGATGTGCCACAGGCATGTGCTGCTCATGGGTAGTATGACCGCCTATGCCATAGGCTCTGGGGTGAACAGCAACCACATTACCTTGGTGCGTAAGCGTGACTTGCTCACCGGTAATATGCGCTTCCAGTTGCTGTTTCACCAGCGTATACGGCACCGAGTAATAATGCTTATCGACCTCAACGTGATAGTCAATGTGTACGCGAACCTTTTTGATTTGCGTGTAGCGGTAAACCTGCATGGGTAATGGCTTCAGTGCCGGTTTATCGATACTGGCGAACTGGGAATCACGGCTGCCTGGATGCTGCTTCAACGCGCGCTGATTCATATCCGCCAGTAACTCGGTAATACGTTGATTTAACTGCTTCAGACTGAAGAAGGTCTCGTGGCGCAGACGCGCCATTATCCAGCGTTCCACAATTTGCACACCCACCTCCGCCTTGGCTTTATCCTTGGGCTTATAGGGTCTGGCGGGGATAACCGTAGTTTGATAATGCACAGCCAGTTGTTGATAGGTGGGGTTTAAGTCAGGCTCATAGCGACAGGCGCGGGTAACGCCGCTTTTTAAGTTGTCGGGGATGATCTACTCCGGTACGCCACCTAAGAACTCGAAGCAGCGCACATGGCTCATGATCCAGTCTTCCAATCCTTGCGACCACGTGGCTTCCGCGTAGGTATAGTTCGATGCTCCCATGACAGCAACAAACACCTGTGCCGTGCGTATCTCGCCCGTACGCGGGTTAACAATATCCATCGTCGGCCCGCAATAATCCACAAACAGCTTCTCGCCTGCTTTATGCTGTTGGCGCATGGACAAGCGTTGAGTTTTAAGCCAGCTTCGATACTGGCGGCAGAAGTGATTGTAGCTGTAATACCCTTGTGGGTTCACTTCTGCATATTCCTCCCAGAGTAGTTGCAAGGTCATCACCTTGCTGGTCAGTGACTGCTTGATGCTCAGCCAGCACGGAAGTGCATAATTTTTGGTTTTTACTTGGGTGTTAAAGAACGCCTGTTTGAGCGTGACATCATCCCACTTTACATCTAGCGGCCAGTCTACAATACCCAATTGCGCAGCCCGATTAGCATAGGTTGAAACCGATGAGGAGGATATCGACAGACTCGCAGCAATCTGTCGATGACTTAGCTTTGCGCCATACTTTAGGCGCAGTATTTCTTTGAGTTTTCGCATAGATATTGGTGCCGTTGGCATGGTTATCCCCATCGTTCAAAAGATGAAAGGATAACGGTTAAACACACCTACAATGCGAAAAAGACAGTCACGCTTTGACCAATAACATCAAGTCGATCACTGAATAACATGGTTAGC
>JAOMVH010000169.1 GCA_028356795.1 Aliiglaciecola sp.
AAAAAGACAACCTTGTTGATTGCCATCGCATTTTCAGGGCTCTTAGCCTTGCTGCTATTTCAAAGCGACACATCCACAGAACATACAAGCGATAGTGATCCCGCACCAAATAGATCTGCTTTGCCGTCTTTCTCATACCGCGACATTCTAGAAAATGATGAATTTAAAACCGGTATGCAACAAGCGGTTCATAATAGCGATATTGAAAAAGCCAAAGCACTGCAACAACGAGCATTGGAAATTGCTTATGCCGCCGATCTTCCAGAGACCGAAATCTCCCTTTTAAGTGGTGATAGAGGATTAAGTTATATGCAGTTTTTGGCCAAACGTCAATTGTTCAGTCAGGCTTTTGAGCGGCGATATAAGGGGTTAGAGGGTATACAAGATATCAAACTGATTTACCCGGAAGCCAAGGATCTTTTCAAACAGTCTGATTTACTTATTGCTAAGCGGGATGCTGCGATTAATGATATTGCCAGAGAACTCGCCAACGGCCAAGATACCACCCCCTTTATTGAACTTGCTAAACAACAATGGTTACTGTTGAATCAATAAACTGACATTGGCTATTCAGTTTTTATGTAGAACTATCGGTATTCTCTTTGACACTCAGCCAGGAAACCGCGGATATTGCTAAACACACACCGCACACCACGAATAGCATGTCTTTATCAGCGACTTGCTCAACAAATTTACCAATACCCAAACTCGATACAAGTTGCGGTAAGACAACGGATAAATTAAACAAACCCATGTAGAGTCCCATTTTTTTCGCGTTTACTTTCATTGACATAATCGCAAATGGCAAACTGATAGTGGCTGCCCATCCAATACCCAAAAAGCCCATCATGATATATATCGATACAGTATTTGAGCCCATTACTGAAAGTAAAAAGTAGGCGGCGGCCATAGTGACAATGCATATTGTATGCAGCCGAACACGACCAAATCGTTTGGCTAAGGGTTCCAATGCCAAGGCAGGTAAAATAGCGGCAATGAGATTAAGTACTAAGAAACTACCTGAGATTACCCGGCCGGTTTCAACGTCATTAAGCTGTGGATGGTTTTGATTCACAAAACCAATCATGTAGATGAACATAGATTGCACCCCAAGCCAGGTAAATGAATGGGCCGCAAGAACCTTCTTAAAGCCAATATCGCTAGTACCATCTGGGTTCACAGTCTCCTTTGCAATAAGGGTTTTAACAATAAAACCTAATGTGATTATCAAACATACAATTTCAACGTAGTAGTGGGTCACGCTAATATCGAGTAAACGCAGTGAAAACGCATAAACCGAATAGATTAAAAAGCCCCACAAAGGCTGGATACTCATTAGTCCTTGCCAAAATCCAAAGCCCTCTTCTTCAGTTTGCTGCTCAGAATCCCCCAAAAATTGAGGTTCTTTGATAAAAAAGGGCGGCACAATTGACATCAAAAGTACCAAAACAACACCTATATATATAAGGGCATAGTTGTTCCAAAACGTACCGATAACATAGGCCAGTACACCAAAGGATCCAGAGACCGTTTGCATCCAAGTGTAGCCTTTAGTGCGCTCATGACCTTTTGGTGTGACATCGGCAATAATTGAACGAGTAGGATTAAAGCTGACATTGATGGAGAGATCCAAGGTTAGCGCTATCAAGATGGCAACACCTAAAATGCCGTCAACGCCTAATGCACTTGATATAATTCCAATATTAGGTAAAGCCAGCAGACTCATTGCTGCCAAAACACCACCTATCAGGATAAAAGGTCTGCGTCGTCCATTCCAAAACCAGACGTTATCGCTTATGACACCGATAATTACCTGACCTAGAATGCCGGCAATAGGACCCGCAGCCCATACAAAACCAACATCGTGCAAATCTAAACCATATTGAGTGGTTAACAGCCAACTCAATGCGGCGATTTGTATTGAAAGGGCAAAACCCATTGCGCTGGCGGGTAAACTTAGGATGGTATAGAAGCTACCGGATAGATTCTTTTGGAAAGCCAACATGCTACGTCTCTTGTTATTTTTTATCTTTGGTATTTATTAACAAGATTGTAACGTATTAATTTACCGGAAACTCGCTGCATACGTATGTAGTAGTGCGAGTCATTTAGTTGGCTTAAGATATAGTGCGATTGCGGCCGTTTCGTTTACCAATATACAAATTTTCATCCGCTACTCTAATGCAATCATCGAGACTTTGGTTTGCTTTAATCTCACTGACACCAATGGTGAATGATACGTTTATTGTTTCTTCATCGTACTCGACTTTTCTTTGATTGATCTCGATTCTTAACTTTTCCGCGATTAACGTGGCATGGGTTAAATCGCTATCAACCGCCAAAATAATGAACTCTTCACCACCCCACCGGGCAAGTAGGTCTTGGTGTCGAAGTAAAGACGTCAACATGGCACTGCATTCCACCAAAACATGGTCCCCACACGCATGACCTCTCTCATCATTGATTTGTTTAAAATGATCGATATCAAGCATCAGAATTGAAAAGGGTTTGTTGTCCCGTCGAAACCGAGATACTTCTTTTTCGGCATTGGCTCGGAAATCTCGTCTATTTCTTAGCCCGGTCAGATCATCTAGTGACGACAGCTTTCTTAACTTTTGATTGCTTTCTTCTAAGGCGCGAGTCCGTAAATCGACCAACCTGGTTAACTCTTCGGAGCGACGATTTAAAGCTGTTACACGCCAACTGTAAAGGCTCGTTAAGAGGAATAGAGCAATAAAAAGCCAAAGTGGTGATTTAGTATTAAGGTTTATACCTTTAATGACTCGCCCTAAGTAACGAGGGCATTGTGCCGCGGCGCTGATTTGAATATCGCGAACCTCAGTAATACTGGCGGCTACTTTATCAATGCTAGGCTCACAAACTTCCACTTGATTGAGCACACCCACTTCCCTTGCAAGTCCTTTGATACCCAAGCAATCTGCTCGGTTTGGCGTCAAGTCAACCTCAATCGTTACATCATCAAGCGTGAGATATTCCCTAATATCAACACCAATCGGTGCATCTGTGGGTAACTCAATAATCCCGTCATGGTCATCTGAAAGACCTAACTCTGAAAAGCTACACAACATCCCAAAGGAAGGCTGTCCACGCAGCTTGGCTTTTTTAATTTTAAAGTCACCAGGGAGTTTTGCACCAACCATGGCTACTGCCACTTTGAT
>JAOMVH010000017.1 GCA_028356795.1 Aliiglaciecola sp.
GCTCAAGCCCTTCGACATCTAGCAGTGTGATTACACCGTATTGGGTACTGATCAATTTTTGTTGTTTTAATTCGCTGAGCAGTTTGTTCACGGTTTGGCGGGAGCTGTTTATCATATGGGCCAAAGATTCCTGAGATACTTGAATGCTTGCTTGATGGCCTTGGTGGATGTTATTACCTAAGCCGTTGGCAAGTAATAAAATTCGTTTTGCTAATTGCCCTTTTAGGGTCAAGCCTCCGGTCTCATCAATTAGAGCGAAAGTGGCTCTAATACGCTGACACAACAAGCGCATGAAATGAGGGTACAAGGTGGGTTGTTGTTTCAACAGGTTTTGAAATGCAGTATTGGGTAGCATCAGCAGGGTTGTTGGGCAATCTGCATGGGCATCATGGGTACGGGGTAAACCATCGAACAAGGATATTTCGCCAAACCAGTTTCCATTTTCAAGCCAGGTGAGCACCATCTCCTTACCTTGTTTGTTGACATTGCTAATTCGTATTTTTCCGTTTAGAACACAATACAGGCCGTCAGCAGGTGATCCTTTCCCATGCAATTGCTGCCCTTGGGCGAGGTGCTTGACTTTACTCATGGCAACCAACTCGTGGATAAGCGATTCAGGCAACTCGGTAAACCAAGCATTTTGCTTGAATAACAACTCAATTTGCTCAATATCCACGTGGATCCCCCGGTTAAGTGTCAATAAGGCGACAGTCTGCTGTGAATTTTTAGCATAACGTTATAGTTTTAGCGAATCAAAACTTGGAGATGAAAAATGTCGATATCAGTGAAAGACACAGTGAGTGAGCAAGAATGGCAAATGCGCGTTGACCTTGCTGCGTGTTATCGCATGGTGGCTCACTATGGTTGGGACGATTTGATATTTACCCATATCTCAGCACGTGTACCCGGTCCAGAGCATCATTTTTTGATCAACCCTTATGGAATGATGTTTGAAGAAATCACGGCAACTAGTTTGGTGAAAGTTGATTTGCAGGGAAACATAGTGATGGATACTGATTACAATATCAATCCAGCTGGTTTTACTATTCATAGCGCCGTTCATGAAGCGCGAGAAGATGCTAAGTGCGTGATACATTTACACACTAATGCAGGTATCGCAGTATCAACCTTAAAAGATGGGTTGCAGGCGTATAGCCAGCAGTCTTTGTTCGCCTTGTCGTCTATGTCTTACCATGAATACGAAGGCGTGGCTCTGAACCCTGATGAAAAAACTAGACTGGTGGCTGACCTAGGTACCAGTAACTTTATGATCCTGCGCAACCATGGTTTATTAACCTGTGCTAGTTCTGTAGCCGATGCCTTCTTATTCATGTTTTTGCTGCAACGGTCATGTGAAATACAATTACAAGCCCAAGCAACCGGTCAACCTATGATCAAAATACCGGATCCTATTTTACAAGGTATCCAAGCACAGGCCGAGCAGGTAACTCGCTCAGCTGGTGGAGGCTTGGCGTGGCCCGGAATTTTACGTAAATTAGATAGAGTAAATCCCGGTTATGATCAGTAATAGAAGGATAGTTTAACAATATGTCATATGCAGATCTTGGTATTTATGAGCAAAACCACAAACGCATTCGTGTTGGCAATCATGAATTGGCATACTGGCAAGCGGGAGAGGGAGATGACTTGCTTCTGATCCATGGTTTTCCCAGTGCCGCTTGGGATTGGCATCCCATTTGGGAAAATTTGTGTCAACAATATCGCGTAACCGCGGTTGATCTGCTGGGTTTTGGCTTATCGGACAAACCCCATCCACATCGTTACCAAGTGGTTGAGCAAGCCGATTTGGTAAGTGAGGTATTGGCCAAACTCGGTATTGAAAAGCTTCATGTACTGGCTCATGACTATGGTGACTCTGTTGCACAGGCTATGCTGACGCTGCATTCAGGTGAAGGTGCCAAGTTGCAAATTGAGAGTGTTTGTTTTCTCAATGGTGGAATTTTCCCACACCTTCATCGACCACTGCTCACCCAGACGCTGCTTAAAGGTATGTTTGGTCCCCTGATTGCCAAAGGGATGGGGCCGTCAAGCTTGAAAAAAAGTTTCACCCGTATTTTTGGTGATGCAACACCACCCAAAGAGAATGAAATAGAAAGCCTTTGGCAACTACTTAATACCAATCAAGGCAAGCGAGTATTGCCTTCATTGTTAACCTATATTGATGAACGCAAAGCCATGGGCGATGTTTGGACAAATACTATGAAAACCTGTGGGATACCGCTGTGTTTTATTAATGGCGTGCAAGATCCTATATCCGGAGCCCACATGGCAGATGAATTTGAAACACTATTTACTCTTCAGCGTTTGGTCAGGCTTGACTGCGGCCATTACCCTCAATTAGAAATGCCCGATCTGGTACTGCAACATTACCGAGAGTTTAGAGCGACCTCATAAATTTGCTGTTCATTCCTTCACACCAATCAGTTCTTGATGCAGTTTTATATGAGAAACTATTGAGGTTAAGTCAAATTCATTAAGTTGGTGCAAGGTATTTTTGTCAATCTGGTGCTGACGCAAAAATATTGCTGTTTCATGGGGTTGGATTCGGCCGGTCTTAAACAGTTGTCGGTAAAAAGCATAAGCACGGGCCCTCAAGAAAACATCCGCAAATGGAGTTTGTTCGTCTGCATAGCCAAGTAAGTAGGGAAGGGGATCAAAATTCTCAAATCCAATATCTTCTAAAATATGGGGCTTTAAAATCTCCTCTAGACACAAAAAATCTCTGAGTGCATCACTTGAGAATTGATAATGTTCAATCACAGCAAGCTTATCAGCATTACAGGCTTTGTCATTTTCCAGCGAGGCCAGTTGTTCTTCAAGTAACTTTTTTAGTTCAGAATTGACTAGGTTGACCAATAAGAACAAGGGAATAATATTGATCCCTGCTAGCATGTAAATCATCCATTTATCTTTTTGAGTCGCATCCTCTTGTTGCACCAAAGTAGCTATAGCACCGGATGTAAATCGACCATACTGTCTTATTCTACTCACCAATGGACGCAATGATTCATGCATATTGGCGTGTAAAATTTCACTGACAAAACGAGGCAACAGCCACATAAATAATGGATACCCCATAGCCGAAAGTATTTTTCGGATATCATTTTTATCAGATAGCTCAACTAATTCAGCATACTCAGGGTTGTTTGCAAAGCGCTTAATTTGCGCGGTCAACCAGGGAACGGCCTGTATTTCTTCAAACAATTCCAAACTAAACTCGGTATCTTTCCCAAAACTTTTTAAAAATGGTTTTATATCTTCTAATTGCGGGCAGGTTTTAAGTATGTCCAATTCGTTTTCGAGGCGGTTATTAATGCGAGTTTTCAGCATATAATCTAAAACCCCTTTGTATTCGGGATCTGCATTATTGGCTCTTACCTGATTTTGTCGCTGCTGCTTAGTTACTTCTATTTCCAGTCGGATGCGAGACATGCCAAGCTGCTCTTCATTCTCGGGGTCAGTTAATCCATCGGTGAGATTTTCATCTAACGTGTAAAACAGCTTTTCGTAATCACCACCGATCAAATACAGGTAAAAACGACGTTCTAACTCACTTAAAATAATGGCTTCGTTGTAGTGAAAAGAGCTTTCTTGCGCATCCATGTTTTAACAATGTACCCCGTGGCTAATGCGTTTTTTGTCTTTATGCTATTGAAAATATAAAGAAATTTTTAAAGCTTTCGACATTTTTATCCAAGGTTGGGGTTTCATAATGTCAATAACAAACAAAAAGATAGCTTAAAAAGTCTCGCGCGGCTATAGGTGTTCAGTGATTACGTATTTAAAACGCTACATTTGCAAATCGGCAAATTACAATGGACTAATAAATATTTACCGCACAACTTAGTTAGCTTGGAAAGGTCAACATATCGCCTATGCCCAGTGTATAAAGACACAAGCCGAAGAGTATACCACCTAAAAAGGTTTGAACTAGTCCTTTATAGTGAGCGAAAAAGAACTGTCGTTGTATGAATTCCTGTGGATAGACTGAAAAAATCGCATAGAATACGCAGATCAAAAAAACCATAAAATTGGATTGGCTATCACGACCTTAAACAGGCCCTAGCCTCTAGTAAGAACTGTAGGGTTTTTAGGAAAGTGGCAATTAGGGCCGCGAATAAACATGTAATCATTCAAAAAGTGAGTAAAAATGAAATATCACTTGGCGCAACTCAATATTGGCAAAGCGATTGATGCAATGGACTCTGACGTCATGGAAGAGTTCTCACAAGGGTTGGATCCTGTAAATGAGATTGCAGAAAATTCTACTGGATTTGTGTGGCGTTTGAAGGATGAAACAGGCAATGCCACAGAGTTGAATCACTTTGATGATCCCTTGCTACTGGTCAATATGTCTGTCTGGCAGAATGTCGAAAGCCTTAAACATTTTATGTTTGCTACTCATCATGTACATTTTCTAAAACACCGAAAAAAATGGTTCGAACCAGATACCGAGGCAACTTATGTACTGTGGTGGGTAAAACAGGGACATATTCCATCAATTGATGAAGCCAAGTCCAGATTAATGATGCTCAGAGAAAAGGGCGATTCGCCAGACGCATTTACCTTTGCCAAACTTTTTGCCGCTCCAAATGAATAACGGATAAATATGAATATTTTGTATGAAGATTCCATGCCTTATGCTGAGCATTTTTTAAATGGCTTAGGCAATGCTAAGTCGTTCTCCACAGGAAGCCTTGGTGAAGATGACTTGCGTAACATTGATGTGCTGTTGGTGCGCTCCACGACCAAGGTTAACAAAACATTATTACAAAAAGCGAAGCAGCTTAAATATGTTGCGACCGCGACGGCTGGCTCAGATCATCTTGATAAAACCTTTTTGGCGTCGATCGGCTTGCCTTGGGGAAGTGCTGCAGGTTGCAATGCTATTGCGGTAGCTGAATATGTCCTAAGTTGCTTAATGGCACAGTTTCAGGAAAATCTCGATGAATTGCGTAACAAGACAGTGGGGATCGTCGGCGCTGGTCATGTGGGCACTGCATTGGCTACTAGGCTTAAGGTATTGGGCATAGAGACAAAGCTATGTGACCCACCACTGCAAGAGCAAGGTGACTTAAGGCCGTTTTATGATTTAGATGAAATATGTCAATGTGATGTCATCAGCTTGCATGTGCCTTTCGTTCGAGAAGGTAAATTTGCTACTGGGCATCTGTTTGATGCTAATCGTTTATCCATGTTGAAAGATCATCAAATACTTATTAATGCTTGCCGGGGCGAAGTGGTGGATAACGCTGCCGCCAAAGTACGTCTGGGACAAGCAAACGCGCCGCATATGTTGTTTGATGTGTGGGAGAGTGAGCCAGATATTGACTTTCAATTGGTGCCACTCACGGATGTGGCGACTGCCCACATCGCTGGCCACTCATTGGAAGGAAAAGCCCGCGGAACTTATATGTTGTATCAACAAATTTGTGAGCGGTTTGGATATCAGCAGACACTCGATTTCCAGAGCTGTTTACCGGTGGCGCCTGCCTTGTCTTTGCCGGATGCTGCAAAACAATCGGATCTTGAGCAAATTTACACCGCAATTATGTCTACTTACAATGTAACAAATGACTCTAGGTTGTTTAAAGATACAGTGAAAACCGGCAGTGACTTCGTTTATAGCCGAAAACACTATGCTATTCGAAGAGAATTTGCATCTGTGCCGTTAAATGCTGGAAATTTCAGTGTATCCGAGGCACTCTACGAGCTTGGTTTTGGCGCTGTTAAATAACGGCTAGCTATTCCCATGAAACAAAAACGCTGATGCGTTAGATAATCACATAACACTACAAAAACCTCTGTGCTAGTCGGTGGTTTTTAAATAAATATTGGAGTAATGCATAAATGTCTCGTGCTTTTGATGTTGCTGTACTTGGAGCAACAGGGTTGGTTGGCCAAAATATGATGGAAATTCTTGAGGAAAGAGATTTTCCGGTAAATAAACTCTATCCATTAGCAAGCAGTCGCTCTGCTGGTGGCAAGGTCACCTTTAAAGGCAAGGACATTACCGTATTAGATGCAGAGACCTTCGATTGGTCTAGTGTGCAGCTAGGATTCTTCTCAGCCGGTGGCAGTATCTCAGAAAAATACGCACCGATTGCGGCAGAAGCAGGTTGTGTGGTGATTGATAACACCTCACAATTTCGCTATGAACCAGATATTCCACTAGTTGTGCCTGAGGTAAACAGCCACGCCCTTGCTGATTTCAGAAACCGCAATATTATTGCCAACCCAAACTGTTCAACTATTCAAATGTTGGTGGCGCTCAAGCCAATCCAAGATGCGGTGGGAATTTCACGAATTAATGTGTCTACTTACCAGTCGGTTTCTGGTGCGGGTAAATCAGCAATGGAAGAGCTGGCTAAACAAACTACCGATTTACTTAGTGCTAGGCCCATCACACCAAAAGCTTTTAGTCGACAAATCGCATTTAATGCTATTCCGCAAATAGATGTGTTTATGGACAACGACTACACCAAAGAAGAAATGAAAATGTTGTGGGAAACGCAGAAAATCATGGGCGATGAGACCATTTTAGTGAATGCTACAGCGGTGCGGGTTCCGGTCTTTTTTGGTCACGGTGAAGCAATCCATATTGAAACTCACTCACCGATTGATGCCCAAGATGTTAAAAATCTACTTGCCACAGCGCCCGGTGTAACGTTAATGGATGACCGTGAACAGTTTCCAACTCAAGTAGGCAATGCCAGTGGCAATGATGACGTATTTGTTGGGCGCGTGCGCAATGATATTTCACACCCCAATGGCATTAATATGTGGGTTGTTTCTGATAATGTCAGAAAAGGAGCAGCTACCAACAGTGTACAAATTGCCGAAGTATTAATTCGAGATTACATGTAACACCCTTGCTATTACTGTTTCTTGAGATAAAAACCAGACATTTCAGTGTGTTTGGTTTTTTTTTGCTATTTAATTTTTGCCTAGCCTGCCGATAAAGTAGTATTGCGTCTAAGTGTAGATCATCTGTGTCATGTAGTTTATATTTGTGGATATTGGCGCTTGGTTAAATAATGGCGTGGAACGAGTTTTGCAAACTCCTATTGTTGGTAATTCAACATGCATGGCTTCTGGTGGTTAAGTAATAAACCATGAGAGAGAAACATGACCTATTGTGATTGGTCGTACAATAATAATTCTTACAGGGCGATAACATAATCTAATGAATTTGCGACAAGTAGTTCTTTTGCTCATTGCTTGTGTCGGGATCTGGTCTTTCAGTGCTGCTCTCGATGCACAGCAGGTGCAAATAAAAGGCCCAAAAAACAGCAGTGAAGAATTCTCTGGTACCACTTATGGCCCCATCAAACCAGAAGATACCCTTTGGCGAATCGCCAGTATGTATAGGCAAAACAAAGATCTCTCTGTTTATCAAGTCATGCAGGCTATCTATGAATTAAACCCTGAGGCATTTGAAGATGGTAACTTCAATCATATTAAAGATGGCTCTATTCTTAAACTTCCCTCACAACGTTATGCGGCCAGAATTGACCTTCAACAAGCCAGATTAAAAGCCGAGCAAGACGATAAAAACTGGCAAGCGTTTACTAGTGGTAAAACACCAACATTGCAGACACCTGCACCGGGTACGAACGTTAGCAAAGAAGATTTGACTGAAACTACACAGGTAATTGAGCAAAAGATTACCGATTTAGATGCGGAACAAAATCGCCAGTTTATGGCAATCCGGCAGCAATTTGCCGAGTCAATTGAAGGCGTGCAATCGTTACTCACTGAAAATCAAAAGCTGATTGAGCGTCTTGATACAGTCGACGGTGAAATTAGCAGTTTGCGCGGCCGAGTTGACGAAGAATTACAAGTACAAATGGACCAGATGCTGGCGTTGCAAAACGAGCTGTTAGCTATCTCTAGAGACGCCGAGATGCAGCGCAAAGCTGATATGGAAAAAAGCAGTCTCGCGTGGCTCAATGATCCTATATTTTTGATATTTCTCACTGCGTTGTTAAGTATTAGTTTGCTGGGTGGTTTTGCGATGTGGTTAATTCGTCGCAATAAAGGTCCCGAGCTGAGTGACGACATGGTGATGGATGAGGCTCAAGCTGCGGCGCTTGAACAAAGTGACGAGATGGATGACCTCGCCGATGCATTAACTAGCGAACTGAGTGATGAGCTTGGTGAAGAAGATAGTGATGATAACCTATTCGGTGACGACGACCTTCTCGATGATGTTCTGTCTGATGAGCTTGAAGAATCTCTCGATTCAGCACTGGGTGACGAGTTTGATGATTTAGACGATGATAGTTTGGATCCCATCATTGAAGAGGCAACCGATGCGTTAGACGAAGACGACGGCTTGCTTGACCAAGATGATTTAGACAATCTCTTTGACGAAGATGAAGACGACTTACTTGCTGACATTGATGACGGGCTAGAAGATTTAGGGGGCGGACTTGATGACGATCTTGACGTTGGCATTTCAGCTGATGCAGACGATGAGTTAGACAGCTTATTGGATGAAGACGACGCAACAGCTGATATGAATTCCCAAGATGATGGCTTGGAACTGTCGGAAGCAGACCTTGATGAGTCATTGGACGAAGAGCAATCTGCGGTGGAACAGGATATTGATGAACAACTTGATGCCCTTGACGAACCTGCACCAGGTATTAGTCCAGCTAATATTGACGATGAGCCGGACAAACCTGAAATAAGCATTGATGATTTGCTAGATCAGCCTATAGAAGAGTTGCCTGAATCAATTGTCACAGATGATCCTGACCTCATGAATGAGGAGATGCTGCAAAACGTCGATAAAGAGATTAAATCTCAAGGTGAACAGCTAGATGAGATCACCGATGAACTATTGAATGAGATCGAACAGCTGGAACAAATGGGTGGCATGCTTGATGAACTCGAAGAGGACGACTCTGAAGAGAATGACGAGCTATTGGATTCAGAAACGCAACTGGATATTCAGGAATTAGATTCTCTTGCTGAAGATATTGATGATGAGCCGAGCGAAGATGCATTAGAGGCCGATGTTGATGTAGACGACATTGATAGCCTACTTGCGCAAAACGATAGCAATCAAGCTCCTGAGGAGGTTGAAAGTGTCGAATTGGCTGATGACGATATCGAGGCGCTGCTAGAGCAGAGCAACGGCACAGGTAGCGACTCAGTTGCTGAGGTTCCAGCAGATGTTGATGCTGATGATATTGATGCCTTGTTGGAGCAAACATCGAATTATAGCGTCGAGTCAGTTAGTGATGATGCCATTTTAAGTGACAATGCTGAACAACCTACTGAAGTGGATGATATTGATACTTTGTTGGAGCAGGCGTCGCCTGATACCAGCGAATTAGCAACCGATGATGCCATTTCAAGTGACAATACTGAACAACCTGCTGAAGTCGATGATATTGATGCCTTGTTAGAACAAGCCTCGATCGAAACTACTGAATCAGCGGGTGAGCCTAACACCAATGAGACTCAAGAACAGACTGAGCAAGGGGATAGTCAACCACAAGCTGATGAATTATCCGTTGAAGAAGACCTTACCATACAGCCAGATCTGAAAGATGAAAGTGTTGAGACCATGTCAGCAGATGAATTGCTGGCGGGATTGGACGTTGAAGCTCCTGAGTCGGAACAACAAAACCTGGCAGATACGCCAGAAGCTCAAGACTTAGATTCCCCCCCTAGTATCGAAGAGCTTGATAAGGCGCTTGAGGAGTTTGAACAAGAAGTGGACAAAGAGTCCATCGACTTTGAAGCAGACTTGCCAGAACCTACCGCAAATGACGATGCAGAATTAGAAAAACTGATCGCAGAGGAAGGTCCTGAAGATATCGAACTAGCCATATCAGAGCTTGATGGTGACATTCCTAGCATTGGAGACTTAGACAGTCTTTCTGAAGGTGATAGCGAAGAGATAGATGACTCAGATCTTGATGAGGCATTAAAGGCCTTTGATGAGAATATTGCTGTCGATGGCGACACCGATATCGCAAACGAAGGGGATAACAAAAGTAGTGGGGCAGACGCAGAACTTGAAGACCTGCCTGGATTAGGTGACTGGTTATCTTCCGAAGATGCTGATGGCTCTGCGACTATCAACGAACTAGAAAATACCAGTTTTGATGAGTTGCTAGACAGTATTGACGATGTGGATGATGTCGCAACTGACGAGGCCAACAAAGCGGTAGAAGCAGGCTCCAATGACCTCGATGACAGTGGTTTAGATTTTGATGCGCTTCTCAAGGAAACCAGTGAGGATACAGCTGGCGATAGTGGCAACCAAAACGATGCTGAAGACTTCTTGGATGTTGATGACTTAATCAATCAAAGTGTCGATGATGAGGGCGAGTTGGATGTTGAAAAAGAATTAAATCTAGATGCTGCACTTGACTCCTATGCCGGCATTGGTGATGTCAGTCCCATTGACGTTGATGGTGACAATGGTATTGGTGCTAAACTAGATTTAGCACAAGCTTATATTGAAACCGACGACGTCAATGCTGCCAAGGAATTGCTTGAAGAAATTATTGCCAGTGGCGACGAAGCTCAGAAAAAAGAAGCATCCGAACTACTGACAAAGCTAGGATAAATAGTTGTTGCGTAGCAAATTCGTGATGACTGGTTTCATCTCTCTTACTGCTTAAAAGCGTGTAGGCAGTAGCCTAGTTAACCCCAATACTGGATTGGGGTTAACTACAATCAAATAAATACCAATTAACTCTGTTGGTCAACGCGTTCTTCCTTAACCCCCATAATTAACAACCATAAACAAATGCCAATTTCACCAAAGCTAGATGGATAGCCTACAAAGCTTGGAATATCCCAGGCTGGGAAGAGAATGCCACCCGAGAATTTTATTAGATAACTAAAACATCCCAGCATTAGTGCGATGCCTAATATTTTAGCAAGAAAATTTGATTTAAATGCAAGATAACCAAAAGGAAACAACCATAATCCCCAAAAAACTTTAACAATAGCCATGCCATTGACATAGGAGCGCAGCTCTAACATGACTTGTGTATGGATCTGCTGAGCGTCGAGTGCGGCTAAATATTCCTTTCCACTTAGCAATGTTAGGATATCCAGCAGATGGATAGTATAGGCAAGCGAGAAAGGGATACTGACAACAGATAAGATGACCATAAATGTAGCAGCTGTTTTATTAACTGATTCAAACAGTTTGTATAAAATAAACGGCAAAATTAAAAACGCGATATTGCTAATAATCCCAACGAAAACCCACAATCTATATAGAAACTCAGCATTCAAAATATTGTCGACAGTTGCAGCAGCATCACTCCAAACAACAAATTGTCCTGGCGCGTACACCAAATAAAATATTCCAGTTAACACCAGAACAAAATAGGTCAATCCGGCGAGTCTGGCTGTAGTATTCTTCGACATTATTTTTCTCCTTAACAATGGAATTGGTATAAAATGGGTAACGTTAAAAGGCTGTGGTTATTCTGGGTATCCACATCATGGTGCTGGCAGCAAATACACCGACCAAGGTTAATAAGGCCATGATTGACACACCTAAGGCAGCAAAAAAGGTAGTCAGAGATTGTCTTCTTCTTTCAGCCCAAAACGCTAATTCGGCAATTGCCATGGGTAGAAGATAAGAGGCAAATGATATGGCGATATCTGCCGGACCATCGATTTTCGAAGTATTGCCAAGCGGGCCCTGGTTAATCATATACCAAGCCATGAGGTATAAACGCACACTCCAAACACCATTTATTAGAATAAATGCATGTACCGCAAACCTGCGATGTAGCATAAATTGTTTATTGACAGCGGTGCGCCATGCGTAAAGCACAAAAATAGGAATGAGAATACCATTGAGTGTCACGCCTATAGCTCCAACGTCACTCAAACGGCTGCCAATTCCCCATGTCATATAGATGCCGCTAATTGCGCCCAAAAAGCCAACTAATAAAAATAGTCTGCCATTCCAGCGATGAAATCTTGGATAGCGGTTGCGTATGTAGGGTACCAGTTGAAAAGTCGCACTCAGGCTAATTAGCATTACCGGTATAACGTGCAGTAAAAGCACCGCATTGTTAAAAATTTCGCCGTTTTTATACCCTCGAATCATGTGGGTAAATTGAGATTCATCCATTACGCCAAGCATCCATGGCATGGTAAATTGTGCCAGAATATAGAGTCCAAACATCCATTGACCTATAAGAATGGCAGCTGCATATTCTGGCCCAACGTGAACACCTATTCCGGACGAACGTGAACACCTATTCTGTTTGATCGTGAACACTGAATCCGGCCTCAACGTGAACACTTTTGAGGGCATTACCGGAACGAGTGTTCACGTTCAACTGGAATGACTCTCCCCGCATTGATTTTGTAACTGCTAACCTGTTTTCCTTTTGTTTGAGGAGCAGGTTATGCCAGCACAGAGATTATCAATGCGTAAATTAAGAGATATATTGAGGTTGAAGCTGCAATCTGACCTCAGCATTCGTCAAATCAATCGGAGCCTGCGGATCAGCGTCGGCTTAGTGTCTAAAATAGTGAAGAACGCGCAAATGCTAGGGCTTGATTGGCCTGCGGTAGAAGCACTGGATGAGCGCGGTTTAGCCGAGTTGTTTTACCCCAAAGCTGATACAAGATTGTCTGATAAGCGTGAAATGCCCGATTGGGTAGAAGTGCGCTGGGAGCTGACTCAGCCTGGCATGACCAAATATCTAGCGTGGGAAGAATATGCCGAGCAATATCCCACTCGAAGCTTTGGTTACTCTCAGTATTGCTACCACTATTCAGTTTGGTGTAAAAAACAAAGACGCTCTATGCGCCAAATTCACATTGCGGGCGAAAAGCTGTTTGTGGATTATGCAGGGCAAACGGTGGCAATTGTTAATAGCCTGACGGGAGAAGTACGTACCGCACAGATATTCGTCGCGGTAATGGGTGCATCGAATTACACCTATGCTGAAGCGACTTACACACAAACGCTATCCGATTGGGTACAAAGTCATGCGCGGTGCTTTACGTTTTTAGGGGGAGTGCCTCAAGTTGTCGTGCCAGATAACTTAAAAAGTGGTGTGACCCGAGCCTGTAATTACGACCCCGATGTGAATCTCACTTATCAACAAATGGCCTCGCATTATGGCGTCGCCATTATCCCCGCAAGACCTTATAAACCCAAAGATAAATCCAAGGCAGAGGTGGGCGTACAAATTATTGAGCGCTGGATATTAGCGCGTATTCGGCACATGACCTTCTTCTCATTAGCAGAGCTTAATCAAGCGATTAACGTCCTACTGGAAGATGTGAATAATCGGCACTCAAAACACTTAAAAGGGAGTCGCAAACACTGGTTCGACACCATAGATAAACCGAACTTAAGCCCACTGCCTAAACATGCTTATGAATATACTGATATCAAGCCGGTGAAAGTGAATATCGATTACCATGTGCAATACGATGACCACTTGTACTCAGTACCGCACCACTTGGTCGGCGAACGCATCGATTTACACGCCAAGTTCAACATGATTGAACTCTACTTCCGTGGCAACTTAGTCGCCAACCATGCCAGACAATATCGCTACGGCATGTCCACTACACCTGCACACATGCCAAAGGAGCATGAGGTTTACCACAAATGGGACAAAGCTAAACTGGTGAGTTGGGCGAAGAACGTTGGCCCTGCCAGCCTTGATTGGGTCGAAACCCAGTTCCAACGTAAATCCCACAAGGAGCAAGCGTTTAGAGTCTGCCTAGGCATGTTGAATCTGGGCAATAAATATCCGCACACTCGCCTTGATAAAGCCTGTGCCATTGCTAATCAGCACAAGCTATACCGCCTTAAGCAAATCAAAGACATTTTAAAAAGTAACCAAGATAAGTTGCAACAAGACACGTCTGAAATCACTTCTACCTTGCCACAAATTCACGAAAATATCCGTGGCCCACAAAGCTTCCATTAACAGGACAATATCATGATAAATCAAACCTTAAACCAACTACGTCAACTGAAACTCAACGGCATGGCAAGCGCCTTACAACTGCAAAGTGAGCAACCTGGCAATTACGATAATCTTAGCTTCGAAGAGCGTATTGCCATGATGGCCGACAGCGAACAGCTAGAGCGTGAAATACGCAAGCAAGAGCGGCTACTCAAAGCCGCAAAACTGAAAATACATGCCAATGCACAAGACATTGATTACAACCAGCCACGCGGCCTCAAACAATCAAAAATGGCATCTTTATTGACCTGCGAATGGGTGAGTAAACATCAAAACTTATTACTGACTGGCCCTTGTGGCAGCGGTAAAACCTACTTGGCGTGCGCTGCCGCGCACTCTGCTTGCAACAAAGGCTACAGCGTTAGATATTATCGAATATCTAGACTGATGATAGCGCTGACCCAAGCCAAAGCCGATGGTACTTACAGCAAAGTGCTCAACCAACTTGCCAAAATCAATATGCTAATACTGGATGATTGGGGACTAGAGCCACTTAAACCGGCACAGCGCAATGACCTGATGGAAATAATGGATGATAGAAATGGCAGCACATCCACCGTCATCATCAGCCAACTACCGACTGACCAATGGTATCAATCCATCGGCGATAACACGCTTGCTGATGCCATACTAGATCGGCTTATGCACAATGCTCATCGCATCAATTTAAAAGGAGAGTCTATGAGGAAAATACGATCTGAGTTGACTTAACGTGAACACTTAGAGTACAAAACACACTAGCCCAATGCGGGGACGATCTGGTGTTCACGTTCAGACCGGAATGAGTGTTCAGCTTCGCCGGAATATGCAGCAGCAACCCAGGCTTTAATTGACCCTGATAGCCAGGGTTTAAATGATGGATAAGATTTGTCCATTTTTGTATTGGACACAACAACTCTGCTCATAGTTTTGCTTCTTCATAGTTAACATTGGTGTGTCTATTTTTCGTGATTAATGTCTCAAAAACTCTTCAAATTCTGAATTTGATCATAAGAATTGATGAAAAAGTGTCGGTTGGAATGAATTTTGTACTCGGCGATATGTCACTTCTATTCGGAAATGGGCTATCTGTGCTAGTGTTGTTGCAGGAGTTTATTGGCAGAAGTTTCATGTTCACAGACATCGCTAATCTTTTATTGCTTGTTATTAGCATGTAATCGGGGTTTGCATCCCTTGCTACTTTTAATCGAGCCTTCAAATCAGTGCTGCGATTAAAAACAGCTCAGGTCCCACCAAATTCATACAGTAAAGTTCAACAGCTGCTAAGCTTCATATACTGATTAGCAGCTTTAAGCATTGCATTTAACGTTGTGCTTCGAGCACTAACTTCATCATTTCGCCTATTTTACTAGGTTCTAGCCAGCGGGTGATCACGACCAAATCATTGCGGCTGTCGATAACGATAAAGTTGCCGCCAAATCCTGCGGCATAATAAAGTGACGTGTCGTCTACCTGTTGCCACTTTCTCTGGCCTTGATTCAACCACCACATAAAACCATAGCTATCGTGTGCTTGAGATGGTGTGAGGGCTTTTTCTATCCAGGTTTTTGAGATCACTTGTTGACCATTCCAGTTTCCATCGCGCGCAAACAGCAACCCAAACCTCGCTTGGTCCAAGGTCGAAATAAACACACCGCCACCTGAATGACCGCCACCGGTAACCGATTGGACTTTTTGGCCATCTACATTTACCCATGCGTGATCATAGCCGAACCAACGCCAAGTTGTGGAGGCTCCGATCGGGTCCATAAGGTATTGTTTTATGACTTTGGGCAAAGGCTGTCGCCATACTTGCAGGAGTGAATAGGCTAATAAGTTTACGCGAACATCATTGTATTCCATGACAGTACCCGGAGGGTTAAGTGCTCGATTGCGCCAATCATCAATGTCTCCCTCTTTGGGTGGTCGGTCTGCCCAATCTTTAATACCGAATAGCTCACCGGTCCAATCTGATGATTGGTTGAGTAAGTGATCCCATTGGATTTGCTGGTTGTGACGCCCCTGAAAAGAGCCATCCCAAACGTAATCGGTAACCTTGTCGTCTATTCGCCTAATTAACTGCTTGTCTACTGCCAAGCCTGCAATGGTCGACAGATAGCTCTTGGTCACGCTAAATGTCATATCAACCCGATCAATATCTCCCCATTTAGCAACCATATAGCCATTTTTGAGTATCACCCCTGCTGGACCACCACGGTCTTTGGTTGGGCCGAGGATCTCGTGAAAGGGTTCACCTTCAAAGCCTTTTAAAATGGCAATTTTTAAGTCTATTGCTCCTGAATATTCATTTTTTTGTGCAAATCGAACGGCCTGCTCAATCCCATTGGCATTGAGCCCTTGTGACTCAGGTGAACGACTTTGCCATTCTCCCTTTTGTGGGAAATAACGTTCTTGTGCCAGTGCATAGGAAGTGAATAGGCTTGCAAACAGAACGAAATGGAAAAACTTCATATATTTACCTTAAGTAGACTATTGCATATGTTGACAACTACTTTACGCTCGTCTTTGTTCAACGGTCAATATCAATGGACCCATGGCATGTGAGCAATCGACAACTGCTTATGCAATTATTTGAATTATTGATTACAATAAGCTTTTTATTGGGTGATGGACTTTTAGTGGAACAACAGGCAACACATCGAATCGCGTTGGGTATTGAATACGATGGCGCTAAATATAGTGGCTGGCAACGTCAAGCAAACGCCAATAGTGTGCAAGCAGAATTAGAACGAGCACTTAGCAAGGTTGCAAATCAACCTATGACAGTGATATGTGCTGGGCGAACCGACGCTGGTGTTCATGCCACAGGGCAGGTTGTGCACTTTGATTCTCCGGTCTCTCGTCCTATGCGAAGTTGGACCATGGGGGTGAATACTAATCTTCCACACGATGTTGCTGTGCGTTGGGCGCAGCCTGTCAGTGATGATTTTCACGCGCGTTTCTCAGCGCACTCAAGACGCTATCGATACATCATTTACAATCATCCATTTAGACCGGCGATTTTGCACAAAGGTGTAACACATTGTTATACACAACTCGATCATCAAAAAATGCATGACGCAGCACAATGTTTGGTGGGCGAAAATGACTTTAGTGCATTTCGTGCGTCTTTATGTCAAGCCAAGTCACCCGTCAGGCACATGAAGCATATTGAAGTGACACGTAAAGGCGATTACATCATGATTGATGTACAGGCGAATGCCTTTGTGCATCATATGGTACGCAATATCACGGGCAGTTTGATGGTTATTGGGGCTGGGGAGCAGCCGGTGTCTTGGATGGAAACTTTGTTACGCAATAAAGATCGAACTAAATCAGGCATGACGGCCAAACCTAATGGTTTGTATCTGGTGAATGTGGGCTACCCAGAGCCATTTGATTTACCGAAAACTGAACTAGGTCCGGTCTTTATTTAGTGGCCAAACAGGCGTTAAAAGTTACGCTTGCTCACTTCTTAGACCAGTTTTGTTTTCTTACCTAGAGCAATCTATGCTTTAATAGCGCCACTATATGGGGAGCTCCCCTTTATTTGTCATGATTTTGGCGAAAATAGCAGCATGTACACTGCATTTTCAGCAATTAGGAAGTGTTAAATGAGTTGGATACAAAAAATTCTACCGCGAACCCAGTCTGCGACAAAAAGCAATGTACCTGAAGGGATATGGACCAAATGTGGGTCTTGCGGTGCGGTGTTGTACAAAACCGAATTAGAAAAACAACTTGAGGTATGCCCAAAGTGTGATCATCACATGCGCATCACAGCAAGAGCAAGATTAAACGCGTTTTTAGATCAAGGCGACAGAGCCGAGATTGGCGAAGAGCTTGAGCCCCAAGACGTGCTTAAATTTAAAGACTCAAAACGTTATAAAGATCGTCTGAGTGCAGCTCAAAAAGCCACCAAAGAAAAAGATGCATTAGTGGCAATGCAAGGAAAGCTAAAAGGCATGCCAGTAGTGTGTGTGGCGTTTGAGTTTTCATTTATGGGCGGCTCGATGGCGTCTGTAGTCGGTGCCCGCTTTGTGAAAGCGGTTGAGGCCTGCCTTGAAAACGACATGCCCCTTGTATGTTATTCAACCAGCGGTGGTGCGCGTATGCAAGAAGCACTTTTTTCACTGATGCAAATGGCTAAAACCAGTGCGGCACTTGCCAGAATGTCTAAAAAAGGCCTGCCATATATCTCGGTGTTAACGGACCCAACTATGGGTGGAGTATCTGCGAGTTTGGCAATGCTGGGAGACGTCAATATTGCCGAGCCTAAAGCACTGATTGGTTTTGCTGGTCCACGGGTTATTGAGCAAACTGTTCGCGAAACTTTGCCAGATGGATTTCAACGCAGTGAGTTTTTAGTCGAAAAAGGTGCGATAGACATGATTGTAGATCGCCGTGAAATGCGCGATAAAGTTCATAGCATACTGAAGAAACTTCACACTAAATCGCACTAATGCCCCACACACAATCCCCTCACGATCAGGGTAAACCCAGTTTATCTTGGTCGTTGCCGCGTTGGCTTGACTATTTGCTAGCGATCCATACCAAATCCATTGATATGGGACTTGCTCGCACCCAGCAAGTGTTTGAACGTCTATCCATTGACTTTGCAACTAGCACTGTGATTACCGTGGCGGGAACCAATGGAAAAGGTACCACTTGTCGCTTTATTGAAAAGAGCTTACTTTCTCTTGGACATTCGGTTGGTGTTTATAGCTCTCCACACATCACCGACTATAACGAGCGTGTTCGTATCAATGACAAGATGCTCAGTGATGAGCAACATCTTGAGGCGTTCATGGCTATCGAACAGGCCCGGGGTGATATTCCGCTGACTTATTTTGAGTTTGCTACTTTGTCGGCCATGTTACTGATCAGTCAACATAAATCAGACTATGTGTTGATGGAAGTGGGATTAGGAGGGCGTTTAGACGCGGTTAATATTTTAACACCAGATATGGCCGTGATCACCAGCATTGGCCTGGATCATCAAGATTGGCTTGGCAACACCCGAGAGCTCATTGCGATTGAAAAAGCAGGCATTATGCGACCTGATATTCCTGTTGTGATTGGCGAATTGGATGTACCAGCGTCGTTAACTCAGGAAGTGGCGCGCTTTCATGCAAAAGCCAGTTGGCAGGGACAAAATTTTTGCTTTATTGATGAGGGCCATTGTTGGAAGTGGATTTCCAACCAACAATCCTTCACCGATCTGCCTATGCCACAGATACCTATGCAAAATGTGTCTACCGGCCTTGAGGTATTGTTGCGATTGGGTCTTGAGTTGACTGAGCCATTGGTTAAACAAGTTATCGAACAAACCAGCTTGCCAGGTCGTTTTGAAGTATTGCAGCAAAGGCCCTATGTCATTGCAGATGTTGCTCACAACCCCCAAGCAACGCAGTATTTGTTTGAGCGCATACAAGCAATGGATTACAACAAGTTACATTTTGTTGTTGCTATGTTGGCAGACAAAGATATTGCGGCTAGCTTAACGCCATTACTGGAATTGGATGCTAGTTGGTACTTGGCTTCATTAGAGGTCGAACGCGGCGCCCAAGCTAAAAAGCTAAAATCCCACTTTCATGGTCATAAAAAAGTGATAGACTTTAATGATGTTGCCGATGCACTGAAGTCGGCGCTCTCTGAAGCAAGTGAACAAGATCTGATCATTGTATTTGGCTCATTTTTTACGGTGAGTCATGCTAAAAAAGTGCTGAACTTACAAGATTAGTGCGTTACGAGAGCTGTTTGATACCCCATTTATGTCCCAAAAATAGGTTAAAAAGGAGTTGCTGTTGACAACTGCACTAAAGAATCGACTGGTTGGTACTATCATTATCGTCGCACTGGCAGTGATATTCCTTCCTGACATTTTAGATGGGAAAAAACAAACCACGCAAGATTTGTTTGTGGACTTGCCTGAACAGCCTGAAACCAAATCAGTACAAAGTGTACCGAATTTTCCAACCGAGCAAATAAAACAAGAAACACAAACAAAAGTGGAAGTTGTGCCCGATGTAGCTACCGATGATTTTGACATCGACGATCAAGCTAACACATTAAGTGGCGAAGCAAGCAGTGAAATCAACAATGATGAGTTGGCGGTGGTTCAAAAAGACCAGATAGATGCTCAACAGGTGACAAACCAGAGTGCCGAGGTGATCGATCGAAAAATATCAGACCCGGCCACAGAGCAATCAGACGAAACACAAAAAATTGTTAACAACAGCTTGAATGAAAGTCTTTTAGAAGAGGCTGGCTGGGTAGTACAACTTGGTGTGTTTAGGCATCAAAAAAATGTTAGGGAGTTGCTTTCTCAGCTTCGTAACGAAGGGTATCGCGCTTTTAGCCGGCCAGTGCAAACTAGTAGTGGCGAGCTGACGAAAGTATTTGTTGGACCAGATTTGGAAAAAGAGTCTCTTGAAAAGGCATTGCCACATTTGCGAAGCCTGACAAAATTACAAGGACGAATTACCCCATTTACTGTGAAATGAGTGGTAGCAAAAACTTCAATCTCTGTTAGAATGCGCGCGATTTTATTAAACCAATAACTGTGTGACTGTGTCATTATGAATTGGATAGATTTCACCATCATTGGTGTACTCGCCGTTTCCACCATCATTAGTTTGGTGCGTGGTTTTATAAAAGAAGCCATCTCTTTGGCTATTTGGTTTGTTGCCTTCTTTATCGCAAGCCAGTTTTATCCTTACCTAGCTGCACATCTCACACATTTTAATGACCAAATGGTCAGGAATGGCATCGCCATCGCGATCTTATTTGTCAGCACTCTCATCCTTGGCGGCCTTGTTAATTATCTAATTGCGCGCTTAGTGCAGTTTACCGGTCTCACAGGTACAGACCGAGCATTGGGCTCTGTATTTGGTTTAATACGCGGTGTACTCATCGCGAGTGCCGCGTTGTTTTTTATGGACACCTTTACCGCTTCTGCGGAATCCCAGTGGTGGATCCAATCGCGTCTTATTCCTGAATTCACTCCTATCATTGAGTGGTTCTTTAGCTTTGTTCAAGATAACTCCAGTTTTTTAAAACCAAACGAATAGGTAATTTGCATGTGTGGTATTGTCGGAATTGTTGGAAAAAGCCCTGTAAATCAGGCGCTGTATGATGCGTTAACTGTACTCCAGCATCGTGGGCAAGATGCCGCAGGTATTATGACCATTGACGATGGTATGTTTCATCTTCGTAAAGCAAATGGTTTGGTTCGAGATGTGTTTCATAACCGCCATATGCAGCGATTAACCGGAAATCTTGGGATAGGCCATGCCAGGTATCCTACCGCCGGCTCATCTAGCTCTGCTGAAGCACAGCCGTTTTATGTCAATTCGCCATTTGGTATCGCCTTCGCTCACAATGGCAATCTAACCAATGCCCATGAGCTACAAGATGAGGTGTACCGCATTGCGCGTCGGCACATCAATACCACCTCTGATTCTGAGTTGTTATTGAACATCTTTGCCCACGAGTTACAAAATTGTGCTGGTTTGTCGCTAACACCTGATGAGGTGTTTACCGCAGTATCAAATGTGCACAAAAAAATCCGCGGTGCATATGCTGTCGTTGCTGCTGTGATTGGCAATGGCATGGTAGCCTTCCGCGACCCCTTTGGTATTCGTCCGTTAGCTCTTGGTAAGCGTAAAACTGAATCTGGTGATGAATACATGGTGGCTTCAGAAAGCGTGGCCTTGGATGCTGTTGGCTTTACTTTTATTCGTGACGTAGCACCGGGTGAAGCTGTTTATGTTACTGAAGATGGTCAATTGCACACCCAACAGTGTGCTCACAATCCTGTCAATGCACCGTGTATTTTTGAGTTTGTATATTTTGCGCGCCCTGACTCCTTTATTGATGGTATTTCTGTTTATGCCTCACGTGTCAATATGGGTAAAAAGCTAGGACAAAAAATAGCGCGAGAGTGGGCTGATTTGGACATTGATGTGGTGATCCCTATCCCAGAAACATCTATGGATGTGGCCTTACAAATAGCCATTGAGTTAGACCTGCCGTATCGCCAAGGTTATGTGAAAAATCGTTATATTGGCCGTACCTTTATCATGCCAGGGCAAACGATGCGCCGTAAGTCTGTAAGGCGCAAACTTAATGCCATCAAATCTGAATTTAAAGATAAAAACGTTTTATTGGTGGATGACTCTATTGTCCGCGGTACAACCTCTGAGCAGATTATTGAAATGGCACGTGAATCAGGAGCGAAGAAAGTTTATTTTGCCTCTGCTGCGCCTGAAATTCGCTTCCCGAACGTGTATGGCATTGATATGCCAAGTGCTAACGAACTAATTGCCTATGGAAGGGATATCGACGAAATTGGTGAACTGATCAAAGCCGATGGCCTCATTTTCCAAGACATTGAAGATTTAGTTGACGCAGTGCGGGAAGAAAATCCAACGATTAATCGCTTTGAGACTGCCGTGTTTGATGGCGATTACATTACCGGCGATGTTGACCAAGCCTATTTAGAAAGAGTCGATGGTGCACGTTCTGAGGGTGCCAAAAATGGTGTCATTCAAACCGAATTAAGTAATTTAGAAATGCACAATATGGACGTTGACTCAGACGGCTAAGTCGCTGTGCTTGTGTCCTTCAAAAGGATGGCTTAATTTGGCCATCCGCCTAATGCCTTCCATTTGTTTACCATAAAACAAAATAGTTCTGCGGTTTTGCGGGTGTCATAAAGAGCCGAATGAGCTTCTCGTTGATCAAATTCAATATGTGCTGCTTCACAGGCTTTAACCAATACGGTTTGTCCCAGGGTAAGACCCGCCAAACTGGTGGTATCAAAGGATACGAATGGGTGAAAAGGTGTTCGTTTTATGTTGCTTCGCTCAATAGCGGCATTTACAAAGCCTTGGTCAAATGATGCGTTGTGGGCAACGATCACCGAACGCTGACAATCCGCCGCTTTTTGCGCCTTTCTAATTTGCTTACACAAGTCTTTGATCGCATCACTTTCATCGATGGCACCACGCAATGCACAGTTGGGGTCGATGCCGTTGAAATCGAGAGCTGCTTGCTCTAAGTTAGCCCCTTCAAACGGATTTACGTGGTAATGAAAGGTTTGATCAATTTGTAGATCACCTTGCTCGTCCATTTTCACAGTGACTGCTGCTAATTCTAATAATGCATCGGTAGAAGCGTTAAAGCCGGCAGTTTCAACATCAATGACAACTGGGAAGTAACCTCGAAAACGTTGATTGAGTAACTGGGTGAATTCAGACATATTGACCTTATTGGCATCATAGGTGGCCACGTATTATGACAATTTTTAGGGCGAGGGGCTAGGGTGTGTTGATGTTTGATTTTATTTTTAAGTTTCCATCGACGTTTTTTAATTCATAAACATCAGCATAGCAATTATCGATACTGACCATTTGCTGTGTTATGGTTTGAAGTGAACCGATTATTGATTAAACATTTATGTGTTTTTGTCGATATGAAAAGAACATCAGCTTTGTTTGCGGAATTGTGTGCGTTATGAAAAAAAGTGTCTTAGCCATTAGTCTTCTTATGAGCTTTTCTGCTACCGCAGGGCTGCGTCACTATTCCGCGACGATAGAAGATTCCAATTGGCAATTAAGTCAAAATACCCGTTTACAATGTACCCTTAGCCATCAATTACCCGGTTACGGAGAGGCCATGTTTACCAGTATGGCATCGAAACAGCTGAATATGGAATTTGAGCTGGATATGCTTAGACTGCCCAGAAACTATGGTGTGGCTGCCGTTTATTCTGTGCCCCCCAAATGGATGCCGGGACAAACACAAAAACAAATTGCCGATATGTCGATACGCAAACAGTATAGTGGTGACTTGCCTGAGAAAGCGGCATGGACCATGTTATCGGAGTTAGAAAAAGGCTATTGGCCGACCCTATACTACCAAGATTGGTATAGTGATTATGATCGTGTTGCGGTCGGCTTAAATGCCAGCAATTTTAGCCAGCCTTATTATGAGTTTGCTCAATGTGTGTCTAACTTGTTGCCATTTAGCTTTGACGACATTGCTTACACAGTACTTAGCTACAAAAGCAACAGTATTGATCTCACTAAATATTCGCAAAAGCGTCTACAGATGATTGGCGATTATCTAAAAGAAGATACCGATTTAGAACTCGTGCTGCTTGATGGTTATTCTGATAGTTATGGTGGTCGCTGGAACAACAAACAGTTATCTATCCGTCGTGCCGTTGAAATTAAGACCTTCTTTAGTGATATGGGGGTCGACCCAGCACGGATTGAAGTGACAGGCCATGGTGAGCGTAGGCACTCAGCGCCAAATACCACCAAACAGTCTCGTGCAACTAACCGCCGAGTGGTGATACGTATGGCTAAGCCTTAGTAATACGTGGTTAAATTTATATAGTTGAAAGCCCCTTTATCAGCATTGTGAAGGGGCTTTTTTGTTGCCTTTGTGTGTGCGCCTCAGCGGTTACTATTTGCTAGTGGAGCGTCTAAATAAGACACAACTACATCGGTGAAATCAGTAAATACGCCATCAACTTCTAACTCTTTGAACAAAAGGTCTAATGTGGTTTTCACATCAAGGCCCTCAGGCAATTGGTCTTTGCGGAAGGTATAAGGGTGTATGTGTAAACCAAGACGTTTAGCATCCCCAGATAGTGATGTCACTTTCATTTTTTTGATATCGAATAATTGTGGCATCCAAGGGCCAATACCCTGTGCAACTAGGGCAATCTTTTTTAAACCTGCAGAGGTTTTGAGTTCGTTATAGTCAGTCGTAGACTCATTCCAATCATTCTCTGCAATCAGCTGAACAAGTTTTACTTTAGCACCTAGTTCATTGCGTAAACGTTGAGTTTCGGCAAAGTCGAAGCATTGCACGTACACTTGGCTATCAGAAGAATCTAAATCGTATTTACGTAAAATATTTAATACGATGGCACTGATGTCTGCCCCTTGTTGACGATGCCAAGCCGGGGATTTGATTTCAGGATATAGGCCGATTTTTTGATTAAACTGCTTGTTTAGTTGTTGAATAAGCTGAATATGTTGTTCAAATGTGGCAATGCGAAACGGTGACTGCCCTTGATATCGTGAAGCAAAAACTTGATTACCCTTTGCATCAGTTCGCTCATGTTTGTTCAGCGTCATCAGCTCTTTGAGGGTAAAGTCAAACGCATAGTAGCGACCATCTTGTCGTTTGCGATCGGGAAAAATCTGTTCAACATTGGTCACTGATTCTAAGTGAATATCATGCAACACAACTGGCACTAAATCTTTGCTTAACACCAAGTCTTGTTCAATAAAATCAGCGCCTTGGGAGTAGGCTAGAATGGCAGCTTCCAGGGTGTGCTCAGGCAAGTATCCTGACGCCCCGCGATGAGCAATGACGAGTGGCTTGGCAATTGCCATGCTTGTGATGCTAAGAACGAGAAGTGATGAGAATAAAAGTCTAAAACACATTTTAAGGTCCAATAAACGTTAATACATTGAAATTACCTGCTTTTACGGCAAGATAACACCCTAATATGACGTTTTATTGATACCGTCAAATAGCCAAAGGATTAAAATGAACATGTCTTCGCAAATGAAAGTGGCCCTAGCGCAAATCGCTCCCGTTTGGTTAAACAAACAAAAAACCCTTGAAAAGGTGATGAATAGTATCAATGAGGCGGCCCAACAAGGCGCTTCTCTTGTCACCTTTGGCGAAACCTTGTTGCCCGGCTATCCGTTTTGGGTGGAACGTACCGACGGCGCTAGATTTGAGTCTCAACGTCAAAAAGAGATCCATGCCCATTATTTACGTCAGGCCGTGAATATTGAAAGTGGCGATCTAGAACCTCTGTGCAGATTGTCAAAACAGTTACAAATAGCGGTGATTATCGGTATTGCTGAGCGAGCAGGGGATAGGGGCGGACACAGCGTTTATTGCACTATGGTTTATGTGAACCAAGACGGCGTTATTACCCATACTCATCGAAAGTTAATGCCAACCCATGAGGAACGCCTTACATGGTCGCCCGGTGATGGCAATGGTTTGCAAGTCCAGCCTTTGGGGAAGTTTACCGTTGGCGCGTTGAACTGTTGGGAAAATTGGATGCCGTTACCAAGAGCTGCTCTTTATGCTCAAGGAGAAGATTTGCACGTGGCGATTTGGCCCGGCGGTTTACACAACACCAAGGACATTACACGTTTTATCGCAAAAGAATCTCGCTCCTACGTGGTATCCGTTTCTGGCTTAATGCGGCCACATGATTTCCCGGACGACACTCCCTATTTAGACGATATATTAAAAGATGCCTCTGAGTTTATGGCAAACGGCGGTTCTTGCGTAGCAGCACCTACAGGCGAGTGGATACTTGAGCCACAAGTAGGGAAAGAGAGTATTTATTATGCCGATATCGACCATGATGTGGTATTACAAGAACGCCATAGCTTTGACCCTGTTGGTCATTATTCACGCCCCGATGTCACGCAATTGCAGGTCAATCGGGAACGTCAATGCACCGCTAAATTTAGTGGTTGAGGGGAGCAATATGAAAAGGCTACTACTTTTTATCGGGTTACTCATTGTTGTATTTTCCCTCCATGGGAATGAAGAAATGAGCCAACAGACTAAGATAATATCTGCCTATTCAGCAGCTTGGAATGCCAAAAAACTGGATGAAATGGCTGCGCTAATGCATCCTGAAATAGAATGGCTAAGTGTAGTTGGCTCTGCTGTGAAAGTTGAAACAAAAGGTAAAGAACAACTGGTGGACTCATTAAAAGCCTGGTTCGAAAGTCCCAGCCTACCTACTGGCAGCTTACGAGACTGGAGTATCAACGGAAACTTTGTCGCGGTCACTGAAACTGCGTCTTGGTTAGATGATGCCAAGCAAACACAATCACAAAGCTAATTGACGGTTTATGAACTAGAAGACAACTTAATTCGTCGTGTCTATTACTATCCAAGTATTTCACAATAATTGTAGTTTTATAAAAAGCCCCAAACAGAAAACTATTTGAGGCTTTTTGTATAGTATGAATGGTTTACAGATCACTCATCGCGAGTATAGCGAAACTTACCACCACCTTGATTCAATATAAATCGATTGAACTTTCCATCGTCCAGGCTCTGCGGATCAAACTGTATTACTATCCCTGCTTGGTCAAATCGAAACTCGGTTTGTGAATATGGCGTCAAAGGCAACTTGCCCTGGCCAGTGGCCTGGGCAAACAGTTGCTTGTTAGCGATGGTAAAGCTGATATCTAGATGCAAATCTTTGCTGCTAAACGTGCCTAGGTGTTGTTTTAATGTTGCTGGAGACAAACCCACTGGTTGGGTAGAAAAATCTGGGATCTCAAAGCTTCTTTGGTAGACGCTGCTCAGCAACGCTATCAGCACATCATTGAAGTTATAATTTACGCCATTACTTAGCACCGTTATTGTAATGCCATCTGCAAGGTTATGGCCCGCCGCCGATCTGAATCCATCAATACTGCCGTTGTGGCCATAGAACTTTTGCTGATAAAAGGGCATGGCAAAAAGGCCTAGCCCATAGCCGTCCTCAAGTTGCATCATGGCATTTAGTGAGTCCTGATTTAATAGCTTTTTATCAAACAACGCGGCCAAAAATAAATTGGTTTCTTTTGTTGTCGATACAATTGCGCCTGCTGCATGAGGTACGCTCATGTGGGTAGCAGGTTGACGAGTCCAGCTTCCTTCGAACCGATAAGAAAACGCTTCTTTATCTTCAATTTCAATACTATTTCCGTAATAGGTATTGTCCAATTTTAAGGGGTTGCTAATCTTTTGTGATAAGACCTCTGCATATGACTTTTGATACAAAGATTCAATGATGTAGCCCAATAAGGTGTAGTTTGAGTTGGAGTATTGATGTTTGCTGTTGGGCTCAAATAGCGATTTGTAAGATTCAATGCGCTGCTCAATCTGCTTTCTTAATTGAGGCTTTGTCATATATTTTAAATACTCAGTTTCACTGGTGTAGCTTTTAATGCCACTTCGATGGCTAAGTAACTGCTTGATAGTAATGCGCTGAGCATTAGGGATATTAGGATAAAAGTTGCTTAGCTTAGTGTCTAAGGCTAGTTTTCCTTCCTCGATGAGCTGCATCACCAATACGGCAGTGAAAGTTTTGGTGATAGAACCTATTCGAAACTTGGTGTCGGCTGTGATGGAGACTTTATTTTCGACTGAAGCCAAGCCTGAATAATGTTCATAAAGCACGCGGCCGTTTTTGGAAATGTACACCGCTGTCATTATTTTATCGTTGTCATTGAGGGCGGTGAGGTATTTGTCGAGTTTCTGGTGTTGCGGGTTGAGACCTTGTGCCAAAACGCCTGAACAGGTTGAGGTAACCAATAGAAATAATAACGCGAGTTTAATATATAGATTTTTCAATAATGACATGATCTTTCCTTAATCGTTTTTTAGCAAACACGCATAGATTTTTGACTAAACATGCTTGCGGGTGTTGGAAATACACCCGCAATCACTGCTTTATGGCTTTAATTCAACCTCTGAATCGGCAATTAAATAAATACTGGCTGCATAAGCGGCAATATTTTGTGCTAACTCATCAGGGTTAATTTTTTCGAGGGTATCATCGTCCGGCGTATGGTGTAAATCAAAATAATCTCGACCATTTTGATTCAAACGGATTGTGGGAACACCTTTTGCTGCGAGTGGAATAATATCTGGTCCTCCACCTGGTACATCCGATCCTCCTCTGACAATCCCCAGCGGCGAAAGTAATTTTGCAATTTCATCAATTAGTAGGGTTGCTTGGGGATTAACATTAGAAACAATCTGCCAAATGGTTTGTGCGCCAAAATCAGACTCAGTGGCCAAAACGTGATTTTTTAAGTTTCCTTCATGTTGTTTAGCGTAGGCAAATGCTCCTAATAAGCCCACTTCCTCGGCACCAAACATAACCACGCGAATTGTCCGTTTTGGACGTTTAGGCAAGTTTGCAATAAGGGCCGCAGCTGCAGTGGTTATGGCTATGCCCGCACCATCATCTACGGCGCCCGTTCCTAAATCCCAGCTATCTAAATGGCCACCGATAAGCACAATCTCTTCCGGCTTTTCACTGCCTATTAAGTCCAAAATAACGTTGCCGCTGCTAACTTCGCCTTTCCATTTTGATTCTGAGTGCAAAGAGATGGTCAGGGGTTTATCTAAATTATGCAGACGACGAAGGTGGTCAGCATCTGGATTAGAAATGGCGATGACTGGAATGTTAGCCCATTTGTCACCATCTTTACTCATCATTCCTGAATGTGGAAATCGATGTGAATCAGAGCCAACAGAGCGCACGACTAGCGCACTAGCGCCTCCTCGCTGCGCATGTTGCCAACCAACTCTGCGGCGCTGATTTGCTTGGCCATAGCCTGCACCCGTTTGGCTTTTTACCATGATGTCGCCATCGACAAATGCGATTTTACCGTCGAGGCTATTGTCTTGCACTGCTGCCAA
>JAOMVH010000170.1 GCA_028356795.1 Aliiglaciecola sp.
CCCTAAAAGATAAGAGTTTTGATGAATGTTTCTGGAGTCAACTATATGACAGAGCTTCTATAATTTCAGCAGCAGACGTTCTTGATGCAATATTAAAATGCAAATTTTCTTCCAGCTTCGAACTATTAAATGCTTTGGAAAATACACCGAAAGAGTGGTTTGAGCGAGAGGGAGTAAAAGAGGTATGGATAAAAGGCTTTGATCTTTACGTACAATTAAACGCAAGTACCGTCTCAAACCCTTGGTGGCCTGAGCACTGGACTTCACGATTTCAACTAGAAACAGATTTTTCAAAACTAAGGCTCCCAGGTGTAATAAAAGCATTAGAAAATAAAAGCAACTTTGATGATGCTGAATTTATTTTCCCTGTTATTACAGTACTATCACAACAACTGACTCCTTACGAAGCAAAAGAAGCTCTAGCTTACGCTTTAGAAAGGGTTGAACTGCACGTTGATGAAAATGATGCTGATGGAGATTGGTCGAAAGAACTTATTCCCACTGAAAATAATACCGAATCTTACGCCTCATTTATTTGGTCAGTATTAGCTAACCCCACATCAAAAATTCGTTGGGAAGCTGTCCACATAGTCTATCGTCTAGTAGAACTTAACTGCAATGAAGCTATTGATGCAATGATTGCTATGTTCCACCGAAATGATATAGGTGCCTTCGGTTCAATAGATTTTCCATTTTATAAATTTCACGCACAATTATATTTTATGATTGCGATATATAGAGGAACTCAATCAAACCCACTACCTTTTCTAAAACATAGCGACTTCTTTCTAGACCAAGCCCTAAACGCTGATCACATTTTATTAGAGCACTATTCAGATAAGGTTGCCCGAAAGCTATTACAAGAAAAAAATGACACTTATACAGCTGAGGAAATAGAAAAATTAAACACTGTGGCAGTTAGCCAGTTCAATAAAAATATACCTAAAGATTCTAATAACTTTGAAGCGGCTAATATAGTTTCTCTTGATAAAGAACTACCCGAGCTTTCACTTTTTATAGACTTCCAAGAATACTGGCTTAAACCATTAGCAAGCATATTTAATGTCTCTGTTAAAGAATTAAGGAAGACAGCCATAAGTATTGTTGTAAATGAGTGGGGAGTTGCTCCAGATGAACGGTTTATTAGAGATACAAGAAATCATAGGCACAAAGAAACACATTCAAGGCACAGTGATATACCACCAACTCAACCATATGATTTTTACTTGGGATATCACGTTATTTTCACAATGGCATCAAGATTATTCAAAAAGCTTCCAGTAGTAGAAGGTAAATATGACTGGGAAGATGATCTTTGGGCAGACTGGCTTTCTAGCTACCTTTTATCAATGGATAATGGATATTTCCTTGCAGACTTAAGAGATCCTGCTCCTTTGGTAAGACGAAAATGGCTTAATGAAAAAGCTACTGATACATGGAAATGGGAACTTGAATACAATGACTTTCTTGAAGGACTACTATTAAGTAAAGGTGGCAGAACATATATCTGTGTTAATGGATCGTGGTCTGATAACGATGGCATGGGTAATAACGAAACTTATAGTATTTCTAGCGCTCTAGTATCAGTTAAAAACTCAACTTCGTTATTAAAAGCTCTAGTAACATGTAAGGACTCGAATGATTACAAGCTGCCTAACTATAACGAAGAAGAGTTTGAATTAGATGACCCTGGTTTTAAAATGAAAGGCTGGTTGGCTGAACCCGAAGGATATAAAAAACTTGATGAAATAGATCCTTACGCAGGAGAATTAAAGTTTCCAACACGAAAAATAAGTAAAGAACATGAAGAATTGCTCAATTTGAATTATTGCTTACTTACCAGAAAATACATGGATAATGAGGGCGATTCTCAAGGCTTCTCTGAAACGTGGACGGGTTCTCATTCCCCGTATAATGAGGGCACTATTCGAGAAGGAAATAGGCTCTATATCTCCTTAGGTGAAGTACAGAAATTATGCGTTAAAACTGACTCATCCCTCATATTTAAAGTTTCAATTAACCGTCGCAGCCCAACTACCGATAAGGAGTTACCAGATAGTGTCAAATACCCAAAATCATATTGTAACCTGTATACAATCTCAAAAGATGGAGTCGTCAGAGATTACCAATCAAGAAGTTATCAACTTAGGTAAAGCTATCATTACTGAGCTAGGCATGGAGGTTGAATGTAATACTCCAGCCCGTTGGTTAGTTCATTATATTGCTGAAAACATTCACAAGACAGAACACAGCCAAGGTGATGAAAAGGACGTAGCTGAAAAAAAGTGTGTAGATGCAATTTTCAAGCTTTGGCATCATCGCTCTGAGCTACCTAGAGGTATTAACCCATTTAGCGAATTTGACTCTGTTTTTAGGGGGCTATCAAGGTTAGATAACTCGTCGCAAAAACCGTACTTCAACGAGTTTTCACAATTTAATCATCAGATAGAGCCTGAAGAAACAGCGGAAAGTAAACAATGGGTTGATATAGCCATTTCTATTGACAAAATAGCAAAGGAGTTAGTTTCAGAAAGCTTTAAGTCAGCTGCGGAAGTAGCTATTACTGAGAAATCGAGAGAGATACTAAAGCTAGCACTTGAGGACTCAGGTGAAGATATAAGGATAATGCTCAGCTTTGTTTCTGATGATGAAGCTAATTCAAAAGAAAATCAAATAAAAGCAATTGAATCAAAAATAGAAAAAGTTGAAGCCCTCAAATCTATTTGCGATATGTTTATAGAAAAGTTTAATACTGAGATTGAAATTCAAAAAACTAAAACAAACGGATGTTAACTTTGAATAAATACTTATCATTGATCAAAAAATACTTTATTAGTCATTTTAAAAGTCTCTTCTGTCCTACCGCTACTATACCTTTGTTCGACACACGTCAAATTAAAGAGTTAAACACTGCGTCAACACTTTTGAAGTATCCATTGAAGTACTTTGCACAATTAAATAATGTCGAAAGAGTTAAAGGTTTAAATCAAGGGAATACAGTATTATTCGAGCTTATTGATTTACTACACGAAAAACATAACTTTTTTCAAGATTCTATCATATTAAATAATTCTGATTCTAAAGATATTAGACAACTTAATAATGTT
>JAOMVH010000171.1 GCA_028356795.1 Aliiglaciecola sp.
GGCCACAAGCGACTATAACGCTGAGCAACAAGAAGGTTTTGGACCCATGCATATGACCATCAAAGATGGTAGCAGGGCATCAACGGCACTCACTTATTTAGACCCTATTAAGCATCGTGCTAATTTGACAATTGTTACCCATGCATTAGTGCATAAGGTTCTGCTTGAAGAAAAAACCGCTGTGGGTGTTCGTTATGCTCACAAAAACATAATCAAGCAGGCCAAGGTAAACAAAGAAGTCTTGCTAAGTGCTGGCGCCATAGGCTCACCGCATATTTTGCAGCTTTCTGGTATCGGCAACAAACGCTTACTAGAAAAAGCGGGAGTCGCTTGTTTGCACGAACTTGAGGGAGTAGGGCAAAACTTACAAGACCATTTGGAGTTTTATTTTCAGTTCAAATGTAAGCAACCTATTACCCTTAATGGCAAGCTAAATTTGTGGAACAAGTTTAAGATAGGCGCGAAATGGATATTGACCAAAAAGGGCCTAGGCGCAACCAATCATTTTGAATCGTGTGGCTTTATACGTTCACAAAAAGGCGTTGAGTGGCCCGATTTACAATATCACTTTCTGCCTGCGGCCATGCGCTATGACGGTAAACAAGCCTTTGCTGGACATGGTTTTCAGGTTCATATTGGTCACAATAAGCCCGTCAGTCGTGGCAGCATTGACCTTGTTTCATCATCGCCCGATGACGCGCCGCAAATTCGTTTCAATTATTTGCAACAGCAAGGGGATATTCAAGGCTTCAGAGATTGTGTCCGACTTACCCGTGAAATTATTCATCAGAGCGCCTTCGACGAGTTTCGCGGAGAAGAGATCCAGCCCGGTCAGAATATTCAAAGTGATGAACAAATTGATGACTTTATTAGAGACAATGTGGAAAGTGCCTATCACCCTTCATGCTCCTGTAAGATGGGCAGTGACGCCTTAGCAGTGGTTGACTCAGAAACTAAAGTAATCGGTATTAAGGGCTTGCGGGTGATTGATTCGTCAATTTTCCCCACGATCCCAAATGGTAATCTTAACGCGCCTACTATTATGGTGGCTGAGCGAGCTGCTGATTTAATTAAAGGTGTTTGCTTGGCACCAGAATATGTGGCGGTTAGCGGCGATAAAAATTGGCAAACTCAACAAAGAACAAATAGACCTGCCAGAGATGTTTCAGGTGCTGACAATATCCCCCAAGGAAATGATTAACGATGTTGAGGTATCTGTTTTGACCTATTGGTTATGTGCCGGGCTCGTACTTACCTTCTCCTCAATTGTGGTGATCCTGATCAAATGGGGGAACATACGCTGCATTGGTGTTACCCCTGTTGGCACCTTTACCTTTATTGCTATTTTATTCACCTCTGGGCTAGATGTCGGCCTTATCATGTTTCCATTAACCGAGTTCCCCGTGTATGCCGATATTGTGGCAAACCCCGAGTATGCCTTTACCAATCCTTTGGCTATCGAATTTGGCTTTTGGGCATTTTTAATTTGGAGCTTTTATTTTCTAACCTGTTTTTATTTTTGCATCATCGAACCTAAAGTACGTTTTTTTGATATTCCCTGGGTAAAGTTCATCAATAACATCGTCATTATTGGTACCTGTGCATTTACCGCCTATTTGTTGTTAAGTAATTTACCTTGGTATCTGCCAGAGCTAGCAAAAACTGACACCGCCACATTGAACAACTACCTGATTGTGTTTGCTGTAATTGCCTTGTCGGTGTATTCCAGCACTGACATTCGTTATGTGAAAAGGTTGAGTTTGGCGAGCACCGGATTGTTTGCCGTATTGATTGTGGTGATGGCCGGAAACGGGGCGTTGTCAGAGCAAGGGACTATTGGAGAACTGTTAAGCACATTTACCGCGTTAGGCGGCTATTTCGAGCATCTTCCAAAATTTGCTATGCCGCTGAATGATTATCATGAGTTCTATCTGTTTTGGTGGTTTGCATGGAGTATTATGATAGGGCAGTTTACCGCTAGTTTTGTGAATGGACTGCGTACCTATCAAGTGCTACTGGCAATGATGGTGTTCCCGTCTATCCCCATTGCGGTATGGTTCAGTGTTTTGTATTTTTATCATGAAAGTGGCATTCAAACGGCGGGTATTTTCAACCTTATGATGGCCATCGTGGGCGTAACATTTGTGGTGAACTCACTGGATTCTTTGATTCGGTTATACACAGATAACTTGTCACTCACCACGTCTCGGTTAGGTACCAAAACCTACTTCCTTGGCAATGTGTTGGCGCTGAGTGGTTTAACCATGTTATTCACCATCGACTTTTTACAAATTCAATGGGTGGGTGCTGTGGTCATTGGGCTAATGTTTAGCTGTTTAACATTTATCTTAGTAAAACGCTTTGACATGGTCAGAGGTATTGCCGCCAGCCCCGAAAAAAACAGCCTAGATCTTCAAAAGTAAAATATTCATAGATGGCTGTTTTTTATGAGGATTGGGGTTAATTAACTCACTTCAGCAAATTTGTCTCCTTTGAACACTTTGCGAGGATTACCTCGTTGTACTTCCCAATGCTGTTGCCAACGAAGATTTTCTTGCTCAGACATCTCGTTATGGCGCTGGTTTTCAAGTTTTTGAAACAATAGTGCCTTGGCTATACGTTTATTGGCATGCTGGCTGCGTTCGCTTTGCACTTTGACACTGATCCCCGATTGCGTATGAGTAGCATGAATGGCTGAGTCAGTGGTATTGACATGCTGGCCACCCGCGCCTGAGGCTCTGCATGCTTTGTAGGTAATGCCAGAAGACAAATCGGTATCTTGTATTTCGTGCATTGTAATACTGATAAACCAATTTTTGCGCTTGTGTTTAGGCCTGAATGGGCTTTGACACTGCCACAATATAGCGCCTTGCCAAGATGCTGAAAATTGTCGGACTAGATGCTGATCTGAGCACATTAGTTGCAGCAAAACCGACTTAAAACAGCCTTTTTGTTTATCAGGCACAGATTCAACAATCGTTATATCGATACTGTTTTGCTCGCAACGTTTTGTGATCAATTTTAAACATAACCCCACCGCTTTGGCACATTCGATAGGTCCTTGTCCTGATGATAATTGCAATAAAATCATG
>JAOMVH010000172.1 GCA_028356795.1 Aliiglaciecola sp.
GCCAGTTGGAAAAGAATCAACAGGTTGCACAGCCCACGTCATTTTTGATGAAAACGGCACGCAATCTGGCCTTCGATCATATTAAGCGCGCTGAAACACGTTTGTCTGATGGCGTCGATACTGAACTCGATTTTGATATGGAGCAGAGTCACGGCGATTCAGTGTTTGATAACGTCGCCAGTGATGAGGAATTTGCACATTTTTGCGAGGCGGTTAGATTATTGCCGGTTCAATGCCGACGAGTCTTTGTGCTCAAAAAAGTCTATGGCTATTCACAAAAAGAAATCGCAATAGAAATGAATTTAAGTGAAAGCACGGTAGAAAAGCATATTGCCGTTGGTTTCAAGCGTTGTGCAACATACATGATGCGGTCAGAGCGACCGAGTCTGGAGTTGACTAAACAAGCTTCGAATACGGTAACTAAATTAACGGGTCAAGAGGGCAAAAAATGAGCAATGTAGTGTCACTCAATGTTAGTCACGACCCGATAGAAGAGGCGAGTGAGTGGATCGCCAAATTGGATCGCGGGCTGACTAAGCAAGAAAAAGCAGACCTAAAAATATGGTTAGCAAGTGATAAAAGCCATCCGCAGCTGTTCCTAGATATGGTTAAAATGTGGGATAAGATGGCGTCGCTCTCTCAACTAAGTGATTTATTTGAGCATAAGCCTCAGCAAGCCAAAAAGGGAATGTTTGCTCCTTTTGCAATGGCTGCCAGCATCCTATTTGCAACTCTCATTTCATTGGGTGTATGGCAATATAGTGATATAGGGCAATCAGCACAAATTGCCCAAGTAGTGCAATTTCAAGATACCTATCAAACAGACATTGGCCAGCAATCTACCTTTTTCTTGCAAGATAAAACCAAAGTAGAGCTTAATACCAATAGCCTTGTGAAAGTCACCTACACAGACAAACAACGTTTATTCGAATTGTTACAAGGTGAGATTCACGTCACGGTTGCACACAATAAACATCAGCCATTGAGTGTTATAGCTGGCTCCAAAGTTATCCAAGCGGTAGGGACGGCTTTCAATGTAGAGTTGAGAGAATCAGACGTAGAGCTTATTGTGACTGATGGTAAAGTCTTGGTTGCGGAAGCCCAAGCCCTAACCGATGAGCCTTTAGCATTGGCAGATGTGCATCTTCCGAAACAGTCTATAGCACTAGAAAAGGGCCAAAAAGCACGCTTGTTCGAAGGTAAGAACAACGTGGTAATTGATAATGAGTCTTCTATCGATGTTGAGTTAGCCTGGCAACAAGGCAGTTTAATATTTCGCGGTGAAACCTTAGAACAAGCGATGCAAGAAGTTTCAAGGTATACCGACTATCAATTTGAGTTTGGCGACGAAAAAAGTAAACAAATTCAGATTGCTGGGCTGTTTAAAACCACAGATATTAATGGACTCTTGGTAGCCCTTGAACAAAACTTTAACGTCAAATATGAAAAAGTGGGTATCGATCGTATCCAGCTTAGCCAGAACTAATCGAGTATGTTTCAACCGATTTTCAAATCTAGCCGTGTTGGCGGCTAGTGTCATTTCTCTCCTTTAATCTAAGAGCTTAGTCTCTTATCAACCCTGAGTGACGCAGTTAAAATGCAAACTAATCAATCACAAGACAATATTGTTTTCATTATTCTAATAAGTACCGTTGCTACCATTGGTGGTTTTTTATTTGGTTTTGATAGCGGTGTTATCAATGGCACTGTTGAAGGACTAAGCCTTGCGTTTCAATCTGAGTCTATTGGTGAGGGGTTTAACGTCGCCAGCATGTTGTTGGGTTGTGCGGTGGGTGCCTTTAGTGCTGGTCGACTGGCTGACACCATAGGACGCAAAAGTCTATTGATTATTGCGGCAGTGTTGTTTGTTATTAGTGCCTGGGGATCTGGCATCGCAAGCAGCTCAATGGAATTTATCGTGTTTCGTATTCTGGGCGGCTTAGCGGTAGGCGCAGCGTCTGTGATGGCGCCAGCTTATATTGCCGAAATCGCGCCAGCCCACTTGCGTGGTAGGTTAGCCACAATCCAACAAATCGCCATCATATTTGGCTTGTTTTGCGCGTTTATCAGCAACTACTTATTGGCAAAAGCCGCAGGTGCATCGACCGAAACTTTTTGGTTGGGTTATCAAGCATGGCGTTGGATGTTCTGGATTGAATTGGCTCCGGCGGTGTTGTTCTTTGTGTGTCTGCTTTTTATTCCCGAGAGCCCTAGATACTTGGTAATAAAAGGGCAGCAACAACAGGCCCTCGCTATTTTGCAACGTCTGTATGGCAAGGCAGTGTCAGGGTCAAAACTAACTGAAATAGCAGACTCACTAGCCAATGATCATCACAAACCAACCTTATCTGATCTAGTCGATGGTGGTAAGGTGCGCACCATTGTTTGGGTCGGAATTGGCCTTGCAACCTTTCAGCAATTGGTAGGGATAAACGTCGTGTTTTATTATGGCGCAGTGCTTTGGCAAGCCGTTGGATATTCTGAATCCGACTCATTAATGATCAACATCATTGTTGGTGCTGTGAGTATTTTTGCCTGTTTAATTACCATTTCTTTGATTGACAAAATCGGTCGAAAGCCCTTTTTGTTGATTGGCTCTATCGGCATGAGTGTCACTTTACTAGTGATAGTCGCAGTGTTTGTGAATGCTGAAACCGGGAAAGACGGCAACCTTATGTTAGGTGATTCAGGCATTGTTGCCCTAATAGCCGCCAATGCCTATGTGTTCTTTTTTAATCTGTCTTGGGGACCCGTTATGTGGGTGATGTTGGGAGAAATGTTTCCAAACCAAATACGTGGCTCGGGTCTTGCGGTTGCTGGCTTTGCTCAGTGGACAAGTAATTTTGCCATCACCATGACGTTCCCAATTATGCTCGCCACTGTTGGCTTGGCTACAGCGTATGGGTTCTATGCATTTTGCGCGCTGCTTTCAGTCATATTTGTTGTGAACATGGTAGTAGAAACAAAAGGCAAAGAGCTAGAGAGTATGCAGGGCTAAATAATATCTGCGGGCATAAACAAGTCAGTCAATTAAAAAGGCTATTTGCAATTTGTGGCTGCAGTTAACTACTGAAAAGTATTTCGTGG
>JAOMVH010000173.1 GCA_028356795.1 Aliiglaciecola sp.
AGTGACCGGAGGCGGCTCAAACCCCAACCGTTTTACGTATATTCGCTCTGCTTTTCTGGCTTGATTGAGAAATATTAACGCTTGGCGTTCAAAGGGAAGGGCTTTTTCTGGGGTAGACAACATGAGATGAAGCTCAGCATCCCACATATTGGCGATGGCTCGTTTCATAAGGGCTTTGGGGCTTTGCGTGCCCATTACGCCAATGTCGGTATCACCATGATTGTGGCCATACTGGGTAATGGTTTGTTGATAGCCAGACTTGTCTTGATCCGTTGCATTTAGGCTTGGTGTCCCTTCGCCATGATCATGCCCGCCATGGCCATTCTCTGCTTCATTGTGGGGTTGCAAATTACCCGCGGCCGGTTGCCCATCGTGGTCATCTTCATCATGATCGTCATCATTATGATCACCATCGTGAATATGGATATCGGGCACACCAGGACCTTTTTCCATTTGATGCCCACCGCTACCATCGTCAAACTCATCCCCTAAATACTGACCGTATTTTAGTTTTAAATCACTTTGTGAATGACCAAGGGAACGGGATGTTTGCTCATACTCCTGCTCTGAAAGAATGTCTTTGTCGGCTATTAACTGCTGGGTCTCAATGATAATTTGCCGCTGGCTTTTAAAGTATTCGGGCATGAAGTCAATCAAAATACCGTCACTGACGATGGCTTGTTCATCATCATCTAACCAACGAAATATTTTTGTATCAGAGCGGCTCAATTGAGCATCAGGCTGTTTATTGTCCCAGGCTCGGACAGTGAAATACAGCTCATCGCCAGGCTCTAATCCCAGTTCCTCTGCCGACCAGCTTTTGTGTAATTCTAATGTATGTTCAGTACGTGTTTGGCGGTCAAACTCAAAGGTTTCATCACGAAACTTCACCGCCTCGCCAGAGCCTTTTGCAACCGACGCCAGAATATCAACTTTACTAATATCAAAATCATCACGGACAATGACTTTGGTAGTAAATATCGGGGTTGACGCTTTTTTGAATTCAGTGATGGTATTTTGAGGTTCAACCACTCTGATTTTTGGCGGCGTATCTTTTATCACCGAAATGCTGTTGATCGATTGGTTTTGCTGATTTGCCACATCGAGTCGATAAATAGTCGACTGATTTGCGGTTAAGGATGCGCTATAGATATTTTGTGCTTGTTGCTCAAACTTAATATCTTTGCCATTGGAAAAAGACAGTGTCGGCGCTGCCCCCGAGGCTTCGACTGTCCAGATAATTTCTGAGCCTTCCAAAACCGACAGATCAAGCTTGTCTTGCTGGAAATCAGCTTGGCCAGAATAAGCCGGTGGTGAGACCGAAATTGACACGCTAAAGTGGGGTTGGGCGGTTGGCGTGCCATTTTTAGGGCCTTTCGCGTTCTCTCCAGTTAGTATGTTTTGGATTGCCTGAAAAGGGTTTAGCAATATCAAAGTACCAAAAACCACAATTAGCAAGGCACTGTGAATCTGGCTCTTTCTGATGGGGTACTCTGGCAACAGATTTTGATTTGCTGACAATAGACTGGTTATTTGCTCGATGATTTTGCGTTTTTGCAGCGTGAACAACAGGTTATTTGCTTGGTCTTCTGCAATCACTAATTGAGCACTATGTTCAAGTTGCTCAAACTCAGTATTGAGGTGCATGAGCATGCCGTTTTGGGAAAATTGCTCCCAATGATGGCTATTTACTATTCGATAAACACTCAGCGCCAATAGGGCAATAGTCGTTATCAAGGTCACTAAAATTGAATGACTGACAAGAAACAATATACCCATTAAGACAATAACAAAGGGCAGTTGGCGCCAAAAGGCAAACATCAGGTATCTGCGTTTAGCGCTATTCCTTAATTGATCAAGCTCCTGCAATAATCGGGTTTGCGAACTCATAACGTCTCCTTATCGGAGACAGGGGGGGTGCGTTTTCGTTCGCTGATAAGCCGCTCTGTACAAAAGGTTAAGATGAGTAAAATACCCAGCACTAACATCATATTGTTGGGATCTGTAGGGTCCGGTGTTGCTAATGAGGCTGCATTGTTATGAGTTTGAGTCATGTCGCCATTGTACGAAACTTGCTCGGCAGTGAGGGCGGCAAAATGAGACAAAACAGGTTGACGCTTTTTAACAATGGCCTCACCAAGTAGCAAAGGAAAGTTGATTTGTTCAACTGCTCGATTTAGCGCGCTGATTTGCTCAATATCATGCTTTTCATTTGCCGAACTAGCAGATAATGGGATTAACCAGTCTATTTCTTGCGGGTTATCAATCACAGCATTGTCTGCGAGGGTGTCTATTTCTAGCCCCGGCAAGGGACCTTGTTTTAGTGCTAACAAGGCTTGTTGCCAGTGAGCCAAATAAGGCGTGTTTTGATTGGCGAGCAGTACAACTTTTATGGGCTCTTGGGTGTTAAAATCAGTGGGTGCTTCAAGTAAATACCAGTCTATTGGTTGGACAAGCGAGACCTTGCTGCCCCAAAAATCTGCCGCAGATCCCAAGGCATAAATGGATAATGAAGAAGAGTTTTGCAATTTGTTTGAGATAGAAGCGGCTTGTGCCCAGACATTGTTAATAACAAGGGGAGCCATGTGCGGCTGCCATTGGCGGATCTGTTGGGCTGTTAACTCAGAGATGGGTGCTGATAGTAAATAGTTCAAATTGGGCGAAGCTTGAATGGTTTGAGCGAGTGTTTCACGTTGCTCTGATTCAGCTTTATTCAACCAATTGGGGGAAACGGCAATGACGGGGTGATCTGCAACCCTTGTTGGTGAGTCATTGAACCATAACTGCACCAATAATAACGACAGTAGGGTTAAAACTAGCAGTCTCAGAAGTAGTAACCAAGGTTGTTCTAACCGAATATCTGCCACAGGTTTTTGTTTTGGCGAGGCAATCAAGTGAGTGTAAGCCACTCTTACTATTTTGCCTTTGCTACGACTAAGCAAGTGAATGACGACAGGAATAATCAGGGCTAACAAGCTCCATGCCATGTTGGGTTCGAATATGCCGAAATTCATCCCAGTCGTTGCCTATATTGCATAAATGTTAGCAGGGTTTCATCCA
>JAOMVH010000174.1 GCA_028356795.1 Aliiglaciecola sp.
TCATCTAGATAATCTAGGTTGTTGATACTGACTTTACAAATTGAACACCAAGGGGCAAAAAAGTAGATCAAAGTACGTTTGTTCTGCTCAAAAACGGGAGTAACATTTCCTTGCAATGAAACAAGCTGTAAGTCATTTATTTCAATTGAACCATCATCATCAAGTAAATGCCTTGCCTGCCATAAGCTAATCCCATAGACCACTAAAATCAGGATAGCGACATCACGAAGCCCTTTTAGCAGTGACTTTTTATTAATTTTAAGGATTTTCATAGAAGAATTTACACACTTTAATTTCGCACAGTTTACAAAATTAATAGGTCAATGGATACGGAGCCAAAACTAAAAAACCACCAACAAGCGAAAACTGGTTGGTGGTCTTAGTCTACAACAAGATAATTATGCAGGAATGGTTGGGTATTCCAGACCAGCCATCTTTTGTACAACTCTCATTACCTGGCAGCTATAACCAAATTCATTGTCATACCAAACATACAAGGTCGTTCTATTGTCAGACACAATAGTGGCTTGAGAATCAACAATACATGCCGATCGAGAGCCTACCATATCAGTAGAAACAATCTCTTTTGAAGAGGTATAATCGATTTGATGCTGCATTTCGGAAAACAAAGACTGATCTCTAAGAAACTCATTGATTTCCTCTCGAGTCGTGCCCTTATCCAAGTTTAGGTTGAGAATAGCAAGGGAGACATTGGGTGTAGGCACACGAATGGCATTACCTGTAAGCTTACCTTCTAATTTTGGATAGGCTTTTGATACTGCTTTGGCCGCCCCTGTCTCAGTGATTACCATGTTTAGTGGCGCACTGCGACCTCGACGATCGGCTTTATGATAGTTATCAATTAAGTTTTGGTCATTGGTGAATGAGTGCACGGTTTCTACGTGACCATTCTCGATGCCATATTCAGTATCTAGCGCTTTGAGTACTGGTGTTATCGCATTAGTTGTACAGCTAGCCGCTGACAATATCGTATCTGAGTCATCAATATCATTATGATTAACACCAAAAACAATATTTTTAACGTCACCTTTTCCGGGCGCAGTGAGTATCGCCTTTTTTGTACCTTTTGCTTTAAGGTGCAACCCTAAGCCGTCTCTGTCACGCCAAATACCGGTGTTGTCGATAACAATGGCATCGTTAATGCCATATTGAGTGTAATCAACTTCATCTGGCGAGTTAGCATAAATGACTTGTATAAATGAACCATTGGCTTTTAGTGCATTGCGTTCATGATCAACGGTAATGCTGCCGTTAAAAGGACCATGGACTGAATCACGTCGCAACAAGCTCGCTCTTTTTTCAAGATCACCGCCTTTACCGCGAACAACAATCGCTTTAAGTCTTAGTTTGTTATTCTTGCCCTGTCTTTCTATTAACAAGCGAGCTAACAAGCGCCCAATACGACCAAATCCGTATAGCACAACATCTTGTGGTGGGTGGTTGTCATTTTGTTCAGCAATGCTGCCTAACTGTTCAGTGAGGTAATCTTCAATACTTTTTCCACTGTGCTGCTCATCGTTGTGAAATGCGTAAGCAAGTTTTCCCAAATCAATGTGTGCAGGTGCCAAGTTCAATGAGCTTAAAGCTTCAAGCAGAGGCCATGTTTCTCTAAGTCTTAACTTTTCACCGGTATGTAATCTAACTGTTCGGTGAGCTTTTATAATATCGATTGCATTGGCGCCAAGCATTGGCTTACCGAAGATTGACACTTCGACGGCACTATCACGATATAGTTTGCCTAACAGTGGCTGCATCATTTCTGCATAGTCTTGACGCTCTTGCCAACTGCTCATTAACTCCTGTTCATACTGCTGATTCATTCGTTTATTGCCCTTTATAAATTGCTCACAACAAAGTGATATGGTTACCGCTCTATGAAAATCGCGTGCATTCTAATCGCAAGCGTGAATAACACCAAATTGGTATAAAATTACAGAAAAAGATGGATTTCAGCGGAACATGTGGATAGTTTTGTAATTTTTCAGAAAAACAGAAGGTTCTTATCAAAGACTAGCGTGATTTTCTTAAGGAACCGCGATTTTGCGTAATAACATTACGTTAAAAAAAATCGAAGTTCCCTCAGGAAGGACTTGTTTACGGTTTTTTATCAAACTTGATAGAGACAGAATTAACACAGTAGCGTTGCCCACTTGGTGCAGGTCCATCATTAAAAACATGACCTAAATGCGCATCACAGTGTTTACAAACAATTTCAACTCGTTCCATTCCTAGGCTGTTGTCGCGATGATATTCAACATTGTTGTTTTCGCTTTGGGCACTAAAAGATGGCCAACCACAACCCGAATCAAACTTGTCTTGAGCGGTAAACAATATTTCGCCACAACAGGTACAGGTATAGTTACCAGACTCTTTATTGTGTAAAAGGTCACCTGTAAAGGGTCTCTCAGTGCCGCTTTGTCGAGTAACTCGGTACTCTTCGTCAGTGAGTCGCTCTTGCCATTGTTGCTCGGTCAATTTCATTTTGCGCCTCGTAAGGTTAGAAATACAATATTAAATAGATAGTTCAAAAATTCAATTTTGGATGAGGATAAGGAGAATAAAACTAGCGCGTGTTGAACTTTATCCAAAAAATTTAGCCTTTGCGGAACACAGTAACGCTTCTATATGCTTGTAAAAAGACATCGCCAATTTTGACTTTTGGTTGGCGTGAAAACTTGGCATACCGGGTATCAAGCTCTAACTCCCATGAGCCGTCTTCAAGCGACGGTAAATGAAAGCGGACATCCTTGTCAAAGGCATTAAATATCAATAACCAATGTTCGTCCGTTACCTTCTTACAGCCCTTTAATTCAACGGCAAACGCTTTATTATTTGGATCCTGCCAATCTTGCGCGACTTTTTCTGCACCGTCAGGGCGATACCAATTTACCTCATCAACATTATGATGAAGACTGTAGTTGTCATCTGATAATGACATTTCTTTTAATATTATGCTGTTGGCTCTAAGTTTAAGCACTTGCTGACAAAACGATAGAAAGTCTTGCTGGCGTTCATTCAAGTGCCAATTTAGCCA
>JAOMVH010000183.1 GCA_028356795.1 Aliiglaciecola sp.
GCTCCATTTACTTGGTTGAGTTAGCGCTGGATATGGCTCGCAACGTGTTGAAACCAGGCGGCAGTTTTTGCGCCAAGGTATTCCAAGGTGTAGGTTATGATGAGTACTTAAAAGATGTGCGTACTTCCTTCAATAAGGTGCTTATTCGCAAGCCTGCAGCCTCGCGACCCCGTTCTCGTGAAGTGTACATAGTTGCAAAGGGCTTCAAAGGCTAAGTAAAAAGTAGTTAAAGACTAAAATCGCCGACTTTACACGTCATCGTTCCAAAAGCGGCAATTTATTCACCACACCATTCCACTGGTCAGCGTCATCGGGTGCGGGTTTCAAATCAACGATATTCGGCCATTTTTGGCTAAGCTCGGCATTTAGTGCTAAATAGGGTTTTTGATCGTCCGGCAACTCGGTATCTTGGTATATCGCATCGGCTGGACATTCAGGCACGCACAGCGCGCAGTCGATACAGATTTCTGGATCGATGGCTAAAAAGTTTGGCCCTTCAAAAAAGGCGTCGACGGGACACACCAGCACGCAATCTGTGTATTTGCATTTAATACAATTGTCGGTGACTACAAAGGTCATAGTGAGCGAGTGTTTTGTCGGTTACGCATGGCTGACAAGTGTAAAGTAGCCAACTCAAAACACAAGTTTGTTTGTAATGCCTGACTACAATTTATCTATCTAAACTGACCTATCTGATTTAAAATTAGTTGCCCTGACAGAAAGGCTGTCCGGCATTTTTAAGAGTAAGTGCATCATGCTGCGTCTAACAGATATCAAATTACCCCTCGACCATGAAGAACAAGCCATTGAATCAGCGATTTTGGCCAAGCTAAACATCGACAAAACTCAATTGTTGGCGATCACGGTTTTTAAGCGGGGATATGACGCACGTAATAATAGCAATATTCAACTTATCTACACCCTTGATGTTGACGTTGAAAATCAAGCACAGCTGCTAGATACCTTTAGTAAAGATCAGCATGTTCGGGTAACGCCTGACATGCGCTACAAGTTTGTGGCTCAAGCACCAGAAACACTCACTGATAGACCAGTTGTGGTGGGATTGGGTCCTTGCGGATTGTTTGCTGCCTTGATATTGGCACAGATGGGCTTTAAACCCATAGTGTTGGAGCGCGGTAAAGCCGTGCGCGAACGGACCAAAGATACCTTTGGCTTTTGGCGTAAAAAACCATTAAACCCTGAGTCCAACGTACAATTTGGTGAAGGCGGAGCCGGGACCTTTTCAGATGGCAAGCTCTATAGCCAAGTAAAAGACCGCAAACACTATGGTCGTAAGGTGCTGCACGAGTTTGTTGCGGCTGGTGCGCCAGAAGAAATCATGTACGTGAGCAAACCCCATATCGGTACGTTTAAACTGGTTAATATGGTGGAAAAAATGCGCGAGCAAATTATCTCATTAGGCGGTGAAATACGTTTTAGTACCCGAGTAGAGAAACTCGACTTTGACGATCAAAAAAGTAGCGATACAAGCGAGCAAAAATCAATAAAGGGACTGCACTTATCAACGGGTGAATACCTTGCCTGTAAACACGTCATTCTTGCTGTCGGTCATAGCGCCAGAGATACCTTCGCATCCTTGTATGAACAGGGAGTTTACATTGAGGCTAAGCCCTTCTCGGTGGGATTTCGCATTGAACATGAACAAAGCATGATTGATCGCTGTCGATTTGGCGACAATGCAGGCAACCCGATACTCGGCGCTGCAGATTACAAACTGGTGCATCACTGTAAAAATGGTCGCACTGTATACAGCTTTTGTATGTGTCCTGGCGGCACCGTAGTTGCCGCTGCCTCAGAGCCAGGTCGTGTGGTCACCAATGGTATGAGTCAATATTCTCGACATGAACGTAATGCCAACAGTGCAATTGTAGTCGGCATTACACCCGAAGAGGATTATCCGGGACATCCATTGGCAGGGATAGAATTGCAACGGAAATTAGAAGAGCTTGCCTATGCCGCAGGGGGCGAAAACTATCATGCGCCTGCGCAGCTTATCGGTGATTTTATCTCTGGCAAAGTCAGCAGTGATTTAGGTGATGTTAAACCTTCTTATACGCCTGGCATTACTTTAACCGATTTAAGTCAGGTGGTGCCCGACTATGTCACTCTGGCAATTCGTGAAGCCATTCCTGCGTTTGATCGCCAAATAAAAGGTTTTGCCAAAGCGGATGGTTTATTGACCGGAGTAGAAACACGCACCTCCTCACCAATTTGTATTAAGCGCGACAAGGAATACCAAAGCATCAATGTGCAAGGTTTATATCCTGCTGGCGAAGGTGCTGGCTATGCCGGTGGCATTTGGTCAGCTGGCATTGATGGCATTCGTGTCGCCGAAGCGGTCGCGTTAGCCATGATGAACGAAGATTCAGCAACCCCGGTATAAAACGCACATATTTTCCTATAATGTGAGTTTTTAAAGGAATTAAGCAAGTACTCAATGAGGTTGAAATAATACTGTCACATTTCACTGCGATCCTACTAGCTAATTGTCGGCCTTTGTAACTTGCCGATGAATAATAGCCAACATCGAGTCAAATGTGTCGAACCCAAATTCAGCAACTCTCAACGAAGTAGTAGCAAGTGAAGGTAAGCAACCCATCACAAAGTGGTTGCAGCTTTTGGTCCTTGTTTACATTATTTTATTGGCCGTCAGTATTATTGGCGATGGATTTAAACTTGCAACGGGAGAGCATGCCAATAACCTGTTTGCCTTTGCACAAAACCCTATACTTGGCTTAATTATTGGGATGACAGCCACTGCGCTGATTCAGTCATCCAGCACGGTTTCTTCTATCATTGTTGCTATGGTCGCTGGCGGGCTGCCTATCGGCATTGCGATCCCGATGATAATGGG
>JAOMVH010000175.1 GCA_028356795.1 Aliiglaciecola sp.
ACGGCACCTAGCGCACCGTTTTCAGGTGATGGTTATCCAAGAAAGCGGATTGACTGGATCAAGGATGGTGTTATCAATAGCATGTATAACACACCATACTGGGCGAAGAAAACCAACACAGACTATGTACCATTCCCTGGCAACTTAATTATGCAAGGCGGCGATGAGTCTCTTGAAGATATGATCAAGAATACGCGCCGAGGAATTTTGGTTACGCGCCTTTGGTATATTCGTTCACTGGACCCTCAAACACTGTTGTACACAGGTTTGACCCGTGACGGTACCTTCTATATCGAAAACGGAAAAATTAAATATCCGATTAAAAACTTCCGTTTTAATGAAAGCCCCATTGTGATGTTAAACAACATTGAAGCATTGGGTAAACCGCAACGTATCGATGGCAGTATGATCCCGCCAATGAAGATACGCGACTTTACCTTCAGCAGTTTATCAGACGCAGTCTAGGTAAACCCAACACAGCCGGTTATTTGCCGGCTGTGTTATTTTTTACTTCGTGGTTTTAGTTTGAACAGACGTCACTTTTTAAAATCTTCCAGTATATTGGCATCAGCAGCGGCGATACCAAATTTGACACTCGCCTTAAAAAATCCCGAATACGACTTTTACTTCACACGACTTGCCTACGAGTCTGGCAATTGGGAAGTGGACGAACGCATGCCAGCCAATGTATTGAATTCATTGATTGAATACACCAGCCTACGGGTGGATCTGAAAGAGCGCATCGTGCCACTGGCTGATACTGCCATGTTAACTGCGCCATTTTGTTATATGGCGGGTCATAGACTGGTGCAGTTTAATCAACAAGAGCGACAAAATTTTAAACAGTACGTCGAAAACGGTGGCTTTGTGTTTGTTGATGACTGTAATCACGACATTGATGGCATGTTTGCGCGCACCTTCGAAGCACAAATGGCCGATATATTTGGCCCCACTGCATTAAAAAAAATTCCCAATAACCATGCCCTGTATTCTTCTTTTTTCAAGTTTGATGGCCCACCTAGAACATCAATGGAGCTCAATGGTTGGGGCGATGATCTGGTCCATGAGTATTTAAAAGCTATAGAAATCGATGGCCGTATTGGTGTCCTGTATAGCAATAAAGATTTGGGCTGCGAGTGGGACTATGATTTTCGAAATAAACGTTGGTTACGTGAAGACAACACCAAGTTTGCCGTCAACATTGTTATTTACGCAATGACAGCTTAACCCCGTAAAACAGTTTAATAGGAACGAACCCTTGCAAAATATTGATGAACAAACACTTTCACAAACCCTGGCAACACTTGAGCAGGTTAGCACCGAATTAAGTAAAGTGATCGTCGGTCAACAACTTGTGGTTAAACAACTATTGATCAGTATATTAGCAGGCGGTCACTGTTTGCTAGAAGGTGTTCCAGGTCTAGCAAAAACCCTTATGGTCAGTGCATTGGCCGAAACCCTTGAGCTTGATTTTAATCGGGTGCAATTTACTCCAGATTTGATGCCAAGTGACATTATCGGTACCGAGATATTAGAAACCGATCACGATAGCGGCGACCGCTTCTTTAAGTTTCAAAAAGGACCTGTTTTTACCAATATTATGTTGGCTGACGAGATCAACCGTACTCCGCCCAAAACACAGGCAGCATTGCTAGAGGCGATGCAAGAGAAAACCATCAGTTATGCAGGGCAGCATTATGATTTGCCCAAGCCTTTTTTCGTCTTGGCCACCCAAAACCCAGTAGAACAAGCGGGTACTTATCCGTTGCCAGAAGCACAACTTGATCGCTTTTTGATGTTTGTGCGTGTTGGCTATCCGAGTCAAGACGAAGAAGTCGAAATTCTAAGACGCACTACGGGTAATTATGCAACCACATTGTCACGGATCCTCAATGCCACTGATATGGTGTTGTTACAATCCCTGGTCAGAGACGTTCAAATATCCGACCAGTTATTGCAGCATGTGGCGGAAATCGTTAGACAAACTCGGCCTAGTCAAGAAGACAGCCCTTCAATGTGTGGCGATGTAAATGCCTATGTGCAGTGGGGAGCGGGACCAAGAGCTGGACAAGCACTGGTTCTTTGTGCCAAAGCCAATGCCCTATTGGATAAACGCTTTGCCGTTACCCTTGATGATATCGAGGCAATCGCCCATCCAGTGCTAAGACATCGAATATTGCTTAACTTTCAAGCTGAGGCTCAGTCCGTCACCACTGATGATGTGATTTCGTCTTTGTTAAAGGATGTTCCTAAACCTAAAAGCCCTCTCTCGAGTTAGTGCGGTTATGCATCCACTCATAGACCCAATCCATTTAGCAAAAATCAAGGATTTGCCGCTGCTCGCCAAAACGGTAGCACAAGGTTTTTTGCATGGCATACACACTAGCCAACAACGGGGCTCGGGGGTTGAATTTAGCCAATATCGCAGTTACGAGCCTGGTGACTCATTAGCACAAGTTGATTGGAAGCTGTTTGCTCGCTCCGACAAATATTTTGTTAGAGAAGCCGAGAGAGAAAGCGACATTCGCGTTTGGTTGGTGCTTGATGCCAGTGCTTCAATGGCACAAAATTCTCAATATAAAAACAACAAAAACAACCAAGCTGGCTGGAATAAACTTCAGTATGCTAAAAGCCTACTGGCAACCCTCGCCTACCTCGCCCATCATCAAGGTGATGCAGTGGGATTGTTAGGTGTATCCACTGAAGAGTTAACCTATTTACCGGCAAATACGGGTCAACAACATTGGCGAAAGTTGTTAGTGAGTTTAAACAACATAAAACCGGGCGGTCAGTTTCCTAATGGCAAGGAAATTCAAGGGCACCTAGCAAACGTACGCAGCCAAGGTTTAGTGCTAGTAGTCAGCGACTTTTATCAACAAAATCAGGAACTGGACACGCTTATCAGCAATATTTCCAGTACAAAAACCGATGTGGTTGGGATCCAGCTAGCGTGTCAG
>JAOMVH010000176.1 GCA_028356795.1 Aliiglaciecola sp.
GGCAGGACCCTGACTGCGTCTTTAAGAAAGTAGGTAACCAATTCTATATTTGGTCACCCATCAGTTGGTTACACACTTATACGTTGACTAAAGTGCCACTTCGAGGTCGACAAATTGCTTACAATGATTCTGGAGAAGCCGACCTAGAAATCCCCGATATTTGTGAGAATGGCCATTTAATATGGAAAAAAAATAACTCTCCATTTGCAGGCTTAACGAAAGATCAGAGCTTTGTGTGCAAACTGTCAGATGGCCAAGTTGGGATGTACATTACGACGAACAAAACTAATAACAAAGGTAAAGGCTATTCAATTCCATGGATCCCTGATGATCTTTGTTACTGGCTGATTAAACTGAGGAAGTGGCAACAAAAATATAATCCCATTGAGAAGCCAACGCCGTGGTCGTCGTGTATAAGAACAAACCTTAATGAAATACAGTTGAGAGCAAAAGGTGTCAATTGTTTCTTGTTCCGTGCATTCGGCAATGTAGAGCCTAGTAGTGTTTCCGGATCACTAACCCCGCGGCTAGCGGCAACTTTATATTATGTCCAACCGGCAAACTTACAGCTAGCGGAGCTTTCTGAAAATCCCAATACGCTTTCTCATTACAAATCTAAATATACCCCGCATTCAATGCGGGTAAGTCTCATAACGGCATACGTCATGGAGATGGGTATGCCGGTAGAAATTGTTATGAAGGTTGTAGGGCACTCTTCAATAGTAATGTCTATTTATTATTGCAAAGTCACACAACGCGATATCAGAAAAAAGCTGGAAGAAGGTGAAAAGATTGCGCTGAAGGAAAAGGCCAATTCTATACAACACTCAATAGAACAAAATCGTATTGACGAAATAAAGAATCAGCTTATAGGCACTAATGAAGAGATTCTGAGTAGCCTGACGAACTCTACTCCAGCAGGGAATTTTATTTTCAGAGATTATGGGATCTGCCCATTTGCAGCAACTAGATGTAGCGATGGCGGGGACCTTATTGCGGGCAGTCAAATACGGGCCCCAGCTCCGTCTGGATATTTAGGGATCCAAAATTGCCTTCAATGTAGACATTTTATAACGGGGCCTGCATTTCTTGGTGGCTTAGTCTCCATCACCAATGAAATTTCACTACAAGCAAATATGCAATCTAAGCAGTGTATTGCTCTACAACAGAAAATTACGTCCGTTGACGATAAGCTAGAAGAAATAAGTCGGCAAGAATACTTGGCTCAGCGAAAAGGTGAAAAGTTCGACGATTCTTTGAAACACTCTTTAGAAATCAGAATTAGAAAGCTTGAGTCAGAATACGAATGTGCGGCAAAGAAATTAGATATGTACTTGTGTGACATGCAATCAGCGCACCGGTTAATAAAACTGAGTCAGACACTAACCAACAATATCCCCCTTTCTATTGGCGATAGTCGCGATGCACTTTCTTTAATTAAGAACTCTGATTCTGACATAGAAATCATGTTAGAAGAGACAACACATTTCGAGCAATTACAGGAAATTTGCGAAAACGCCAAGATATATGAATCCGCAAATGCAACAAATGCTATCGCACCAAGATCACAGATGCTTGACAAAATGGCTTTGTATAATGGAGCGCGACCACAGTTATTCATGCTGACTGAAGAACAGCAGTTGATTATAGGCAATCAACTTGTACAACTTTTACTAGCAAGATTGAGGTCATGGGATAAAGTCGCTCAAGTAGTTAATTGCGACATCAAGCTAGTTGAGTTAGCCGAAGAAGAACAAATTTCGACTTCTGAAATAGAGCTTATATGTACCTCTGAGCAAATAGATTATGAGAAGCGAATCGATGACACCTGAACAACTACTTAACCAACTCAAGACCAACTCATCAAGAAAAATCCAGACGACTCTTGACGCAATTTACAAGGTTTGTTCAGAGCAACGAGAAAGAAGTATTGATGACTACTCTATTGCAACCATTTCGAGATTAGGTGCTGGTCGTGGCGTTCCTGCAGCCCAGAGTATACGAAACAAATCTGGTGAGAAATATAGGGCTCTCATTAAATCATTCGAAGACTCAAGTCCAGTTAAAGACCTTGCTAAAGGCAAGAGCTCAAGTCAAGATTGGATAGATGAAATAGCTAACCCAAAGCGGTCATTGATGAGAAATGTTACTTTACACCGGATTAATGAAGGTCTGAAAAGACCTCAGGGTGTTGCTCCGCAATTCGAAGTAAAGCTACAGCTGGGTATTTTTATGATCAATTGTTCTTAATATTTTCGTCTATGCGGTAATTCTTTGCCCACAGGACAAATATAGATATCTCGGGATTTGTCGTATCTGAACAATGATTTATTGAATATTCCTTTGGTCTTAGAGCCGGATGTATCGACTTGAGGAACAAGAGCCGTCATACCTAGGTCTTGAGTTGCCTTAATATCAAGACGGCTAAAATAGCCTTTGTCAGCGATGACAGTAATGTCTTTCTTGCGCAATGCTCGTTGGGCATGCTCAGCGACAAGGGTGAGATTGCCTCTATCCGTTGTTTGGATAATGTCATGGCTGACTATCAGGTGATGTTTGGTGTCAACTGCGCTCTGCACGTTATAGCAAACTTGGCGGTTCATATTATCGGTTTTCATCAATCTGGCGTCAGGATCAGTCACTGATAATTGTTTGTCACCGTGTTTATTAACGTCTTCTTCTATCTGCTTGAGTTCCTGCAATCTATTCTTAAGCCACGCCAGTTTGTCGTGCATAGACTGTGTTTGCTTTTCACTTACTTGGTCAGAGTCAGTGGCATCTAGCTTTGCCAGATACTCACTGATACTGGCCTCGATACGAGCAATATGGTCTTTGGCTTTTTGAGGGGTGAAGTTGTTCTTCTTGGCATTAACCGCTTTGAACTTACTGCCATCAATGGCAACAACAGCATCTGTAAACATATTCATCTGGCGACACAATTCGACAAACTGA
>JAOMVH010000177.1 GCA_028356795.1 Aliiglaciecola sp.
TGAAGGGCCGGCATTGCCGGTCTTTTTATTCTGTACCATAGAATACTTATTGTTGTGGAGGTTAAATGTCTAATAAGCGACTTGAAGGCGTTGGCCTTGGCCTTAGGCGTGAGATGATTGATGAGTTATTGCCCTCAATTCCATCTGAAGTTGATTTTTGGGAAGTTGCACCTGAAAACTGGATCCCTCTCGGGGGAAAGTATCAAAAGCAATTATTGGAATTTACTGAGCAGGCAAACTTTGTCAATCATGGTCTATCTCTTTCAATTGGTAGTTCCGACCCTTTGGACACTAATTTCGTAAAAGATGTGAAGTCTTTTATGGAAAGGCACAATGTGTTGTTTTATAGCGAGCATCTAAGTTACTGCTCAGGCTGCGGGCACATGTATGATTTAATGCCCATTCCTTTCACTCAGGATGCCGTGACTCATGTTGTTCAGAGAATACAACAGGTGCAGGATATATTGCACAGACCACTGGTGTTAGAAAACGTCTCTTATTACGCTGCTCCCAGTCAAGAAATGACAGAGCAAGAATTCACTTTAGAAGTATTGGAAAAGTCAGGTTGTCTGATGCTTTTAGATGTTAATAATATTTACGTAAACTCAATTAATCATCAATATGATGCATTAGAGTTCCTAAAGGCGATGCCCACCGGAAAAATTGTGTATGGGCATATTGCTGGTCACTATGATGAGGCTGATGACTTAAAAGTTGATACCCATGGTGCCGATGTTATTCAACCTGTATGGAATTTATTGGAGAAAGCTTACGAGATCCATGGCGTTTTCCCTACATTGTTGGAGCGCGACTTTAATATACCTCCCATTGAGGAACTGTTGATCGAGGTAAACAAAATTAGATCAATACAAAAACAAGTGAACCAGAAACAAAACCGTACAAGAGAGTTTGCGTAAATGAAACGTTTTGAAGAAACTCAAAAAGAGTTTGTTTTACATATTCGTGATCCTGAGCATTCTGGCAAACTGGAAGATATTGAAGATCGACGCCTTAAAATTTACCGAGAATTGTTTTTTAATAATATTCTTGGATTTTTAAGTTCCGGCTTTCCTGTTCTTGAAAGTATATATGGGGAAGAAAAGTGGCGTAAATTAGCTCGCCAGTTTTTTATTCATCATCATTGCCGATCTCCATATTTTGTTGACATAAGCAAGGAATTTGTGGAGTTCCTAAGCAACGAGTATGAATTGCACTCAGACGACCCCGCTTTCTTACTGGAGCTTGCACATTATGAATGGTTGGAGTTGGATGTTAGCATCAAAAAAACTCAACAAAACGCCAAACCATGGGATAAAAACGACAATTTTTCGCACGTTTGTTTATCAGAAACAGCCGTTTTAGCCAGCTACAAGTTTCCTGTTTATCAAATCAGTTTAGATTACCAACCGAATGAAAAAACTACGCCTATTTACATCGTGGTTTACCGAGATAGTGATTTTGAAGTAGGGTTCACTGTCGTTAACGATGTAACTGCTCATTTAATAAACGTGCTAGCAAATCATACTCTTGTTTCAATCGATGATATCATTAATCATATGATTGCCTCACTGCCCCAGATAGCTGCAGAGCAAGTTGCTTCAGGAACAAAAGAAACAATAGAAGTGCTATTGAACCAGCAAATATTGTTGATCCCCTCTGATTAAACTCTGTTAATTTGAGTCTCTTTGGATTACTATTTGGCGCTTTGTTAACAGCCATTTTTTTGGAGTAATCCTATGCAAAAACCAAGTGAATCTTATGACCCGTTTAATTGGACATATTTTTTGGCTGCCGTTGGCGTACTGGTAACGATCCCTTTACTTCACGTTATTTTAGGCTGGTTTACATTCTATTTATAAACCACTTTCATATAGCTTGTCGCTAAGAGGAACTCCGTGTCAGCTGAATATATAAAATCTATTATACAGACCATTCCAGACTACCCGAAAAAAGGGATCTTGTTTCGAGACGTCACTTCTGTTCTTGAAGACCACAATGCATTTACTGCTTCAATTTCGTTGATGTTGGAGAAGTTTGGTCCTATGAATTTTGACAAGGTTGCAGGTACCGAAGCCCGTGGATTCTTATTTGGTACCCCCCTAGCAATAGAATTGGGTATTGGATTTATTCCTGTTAGGAAACCAGGCAAATTACCTAGGGAAACCATTTCAGAAACCTATGATCTTGAATATGGTACCGATACACTTGAAATACATGCCGATGCGGTTAAACCTGGCGAGCGAGTTTTAATGATCGATGATCTACTCGCCACTGGCGGAACTATGGTTGCTACTGCGAACCTGATTCGCCGATTAGGAGGCATCGCTGAGCATGCTGGTTTTGTTATTTCACTGCCAGACTTAGGTGGTGAACAAAAGCTTTCTGGGCATGGTGTTGAAAGTTATTCTATTTGTGGTTTCGAGGGTGAATAACGTCTAATGGCCTATCAAGTTTTAGCGCGAAAATGGAGGCCAAACAAGTTTTCAGAATTGGTGGGTCAAGAGCACGTCGTTGCCGCTATTACTAACGCCCTAGAAAATAACCGTTTGCATCATGCGTATTTATTTACCGGCACGAGAGGTGTAGGTAAAACCACCATTGCTCGTATTTTTTCGAAAAGCCTCAATTGCGAAACGGGGTTAGGGGCTAACCCATGTGGTGAGTGCCATACCTGTAAAGAAATAGAAAATGGAAGTTATGTCGATTTGCTTGAAATTGACGCGGCATCTCGAACCAAAGTGGAAGATACGCGGGAAATATTAGACAACGTTCAATATAAACCAACACGAGGTGAGTATAAGGTTTATCTAATTGACGAAGTGCATATGCTGTCGAAGCATAGCTTCAATGCATTGCTAAAAACGCTTGAAGAACCACCTCCCCATGTTAAATTCCTGTTAGCCACAACAGATCCGCAAAAGCTACCTGTTACAATT
>JAOMVH010000178.1 GCA_028356795.1 Aliiglaciecola sp.
TAAAGGGGACTTTTTGTCCATTGGCTATGCTTTTGATGAGTAGTTTTCGGTTGGATAACTCTTGTTTATCTAAGCCATTGGGATCATAGCCGATGAGGGTGAGTGCATTTATTTTATCTGGATTAGCTTTTGCTACCAGGCTAGCTATGTACCCACCCATCGAGTAACCAACCAGATTGACTTTGCCCTCAAACGAATCAACTCTATCTTGCGTCAACGCCAGCATCTGTTCCAAGGTTTCAGCCCATTGCAAAGGCACGTAGCTTCTGTTTGTACAATTGAGCCGCTTCCAAACGGGCATCCAGATGCGCTCATCACACTGAGTGCCGGGAAGAAAGATAGTGGGTAGAGTGATTTGTTGCATCTAAGTGGTCTAATCGTCAGGTTTTCTTGTATGATCATACCAAACCATTCGTGTTAACTCTCAATAAATGTATTAAATAAATGAGTAATCAGACCTCAGAACCTAACTTCAGCCAGCGTTTACTAACTTGGTTTTTTAAACATGGGCGCAAAGATCTCCCTTGGCAGATCAATAAAACGCCATACCGTGTCTGGATCTCAGAAATCATGTTGCAGCAGACACAAGTCAAAACGGTTATCCCTTTCTACCAACGTTTTATGCAGCAATTTCCCGACGTTATATCGCTTGCAAACGCCGATACCGACGATGTATTGCATTTGTGGACGGGGCTTGGCTACTATGCCCGTGCCAGAAATCTACATAAGGCAGCACAGCAAGTCAGAGACCTACATGCTGGTGAATTTCCCACTGAGCTAGAACGAATGATAGCGCTACCCGGTATTGGGCGTTCGACCGCAGGCGCAATATTGTCTATCGCCAGTGGTAAATCCATCAGTATTTTAGATGGTAACGTTAAACGAGTATTAACCCGTTATTTGGCAATTGAAGGCTGGCCTGGTAGTAAAGCAATTGAAAACACCTTGTGGGAGTATGCGGACAAATTCACCCCCCAAAAACACGCAGACCAATACACGCAGGCAATCATGGATCTCGGTGCTACTGTGTGCACGCGAAGTAAACCCAATTGTGATGAGTGGCCTATGCAAAGTACCTGCTTAGCCTATGCTCAAGGTAGTCAAAGTCAGTTACCAACGCGAAAGCCTAAAAAGACAATCCCAACCAAAACCACCTTTATGCTGCTTCCTATGTGGCAGCAACAAGTGCAAGTATATAAGCGTCCACCTAGCGGTATTTGGGGAGGTCTCTACGGATTCCACGAAATTGAGCAGCTTGATGATCTTGACTGTCGCTTAAACAAGCTTGGCTTTGAGTCCTATCAAACCGAAATGATGGCGCCCTTTAGACATACGTTTAGTCACTTTCATCTTGATATTCAACCCGTGTTAATTCAGCTTGAAAAAGCCCCTGTAGGTAAGGTAATGGAAGCTGAAGTGCTATGGTATGACTTAAATTCACCACAAAACGTTGGATTAGCAGCCCCAACTACTAAACTTTTTAGTACACTATCGAAAAATTTTTAACGGTCGCTCGCGACAAAGATGGGAATAACCAATGAGCAGAACAGTATTTTGCCAGAAACTACAGAAAGACGCTGACGGCCTAGACTTTCAGTTGTACCCGGGAGAGCTGGGTAAAAGGATATTTGACAATATTAGTAAGGAAGCGTGGACAGAGTGGCAAAAGAAACAAACCATGTTAATCAATGAAAATAAATTAAACATGATGGAGCCAGAAGCGCGTAAATTCCTTGAAGAGCAGATGCAAGGATATTTGTTTGAAGGCAAAGAACCAGACATTGAAGGCTATGTGCCGCCAACAAAGTAGTTCATTTTGTCGACAAATAAGAGATTAACACCCAATATTGTCGACTTTTCGCTCGATCTAACACAAAACAGTAAAAATAAAACAAAAATCGGTTGACTTGAAAGCCAAGAATCCGTTTAATACGCACCCACGGCGCTACCAAGACACTTTTTAGTGCTGTGAATGAAGACATTATGTCTTGCCTCGATAGCTCAGTTGGTAGAGCAGCGGATTGAAAATCCGCGTGTCCCTGGTTCGATCCCGGGTCGAGGCACCATTATTCCAAGAGCCCTGCATGCAAATGCGGGGCTTTTTCGTTTTAGTTTCGTCATCCCGGCACGCTTTTGGCCGGGATCTTCATAAAAGACTGACGAATTAGACATGAGAATATCTTCGACGGTACCAAAAACAAAACGCACACTGAACCCATGATCCCATCTGGTGCCAATCACAATGAGATGGCGTTGAAAGCATAACCCGTGTTAAAACTCGTACTTATAGGTGCGCGAACAGTTCTCGCGCACCAACCCTCTATCTTTTGAATCGCTATGCTTAAGCAACCACCAGCAGATATCAATTTTGTATGAATTTAGTGTATCTAAAAAACCGAATAGCCAAGATTTTAACTTCTACTCTTTGGAAGGTTAATTGGCAGGCTTTCTCCTTCAGACAATTCTCTTTTTAACCAGTCAGCAAAGATGTTGATCCTTGCAAGTTTGGGTGATGACTTGTCATATAACAGAGTGAATTTTAGGCCCGGCTCTATGGCGATATCAAAAGGTCTCACCAGCAAGCCTTTATTTACCAGCTCAGATGCCATACTCGCTGATGCTAAACAGACGCCATGACCACTCATCACTGCGTTTAAGCCCATTTCCCAGGTCGTTACTTCAATCCAACTGATTAAGTCTCTCTGCATTTTAACGCCAGCTAAATCAAACCAGGACTTCCAGCTAAAACGACCGGGATCGATGGCTTCGACTAACCAACATTCGGCTAATTTTTCCGGGCTATCCAAATCCATTTCTTCGATTAAGCTGGGCGAACAATAGGGATACACAGGGTCGATAATTAGCTGTTCTTGATGCACGTCTGCTTTGATTTCATCCGCCTGCCTAACTGCCACATCAATGTCCGAATAG
>JAOMVH010000018.1 GCA_028356795.1 Aliiglaciecola sp.
AACGCAAAAAAGCCGCCATCAAACATTTGCGCTGTTAGCTGGGCGTTATGGTATGTTGTCTCTTGTTGGGGCGTTAGTGCTATTGAGGATTGTGTGAACATTAACTATACAGAAATTTTTAATAAATATTTAAGGCTTCTTTATCAGCTTATTGAAAAAGCTGAGCATAGTGATGCTAATGAAAGTGAATTTCTTAGAGCAAGACTTTTTGAAGATATGCTTCCGTTCAATGTTCAGGTAAAGATAGTTACTAATTTTGCATTGAGGGGAGCTTGTCCAGTTTCAGGTAATAAATATGAAGAGTTAACCGCTGATATTGAGAGCTTCAATGGGTTGAAATCACATATTGCAGCGACAATTGAACATATAAATCAGTTAGCCCAGAACACGATAGAGCAGCCAGAATTCATTGTTAAGGATACTGCTGGGCTCAAAGAGGTGTTTATGAAGGAGACTGATTATTTATCATCATTTGCTCTCCCTAATTTCTTTTTTCACCTAAGTATGGCCTACGCCATCGCGAAATCATGTGGTATATCTGTAACAAAAGGAGATTTTGACGGTATTCATCACTACCCAAAAGGGTTTAGTTGGGAATCATAGCAATAACAAGTCAATCAAAAGAACGCAAAACGCTTGGCTTGGGCTGCTGCGTCGCTACTTTAGCCAACTATTATTTGCTCATTAGCAAAGCGTTTGTTCTGCCTTCACTATCAATAAAGTCCCAACTTTTAGTAAATGCTTTATTCAAATCTATCGACAAGCCAGCGTAGCTGCCGTACCAAACTTGTTACTTGCACTACTAACCAAACAAGCAAGAGGTCGGCGATATCTACTTTGTAGACGTTACGGCGGTTGAGTTCTTGAAATATTGAACGAGCCAAGGAGCATCCTGTCTTGCGCCCTGCGGGCCATGCTGCGCATGTTCTAATTTGTTCCATACAAATTAGTCGGACTGCGGGTCGCAGCTTCTCGTCCAGCCCCAAAAGGGTGTATTAATTTTTGTTTATTAATTCGATCGGATTGATCTGAAAAAAAGTGGTAGAGGGGGCAGGATGACTCCAGACATCCTGTCTTGCGCCCTGCGGGCCATGCTGCGCATGTTCTAATTTGTTCCATACAAATTAGTCGAACTGCGGGTCGCAGCTTCTCGTCCAGCCCCAAAAGGGTGTATTAATTTTTGTTTATTAATTCGATCGGATTGATCTGAAAAAAAGTGGTGGAGGGGGCAGGATGACTCCAGACATCCTGTCTTGCGCCCTGCGGGCCATGCTGCGCATGTTCTAATTTGTTCCATACAAATTAGTCGAACAGCGGGTCGCAGCTTCTCGTCCAGCCCCAAAAGGGTGTATTTGATTTTTATTTATTAATTCGAATGGACTGATCTGAAGAAAAGTGGTGGAGGGGGCAGGATTCGAACCTGCGAAGGCTGAGCCGGCAGATTTACAGTCTGCTCCCGTTGACCGCTTGGGTACCCCTCCACAAAGAGGCGCGTATACTAGCAGAAATAATCGCTGTGTAAATAGGATTAAAGATTTATTCCAAATAATCGATAAATGAGTGTCGAGTTTGGAGAAAAAATGTCTGAGCATATTGCCAATGCTGCCACCTCTGTAGATGCTTTTGCTGATTTAGAATGGTCAGGAAAGGTTAATCGTGCTTTAGGGCAGGGACGCAGTTTTGCTTTGCTGATGTCGATGTTGGAATCCAACGTGTTACATCGCGACAAAGTTGTATCCAATGATGATTTGGCAAGTGAATCTCCCTTAGATATTCGTTGTCACTATCGGACCCCGCCACTTTGTGCAAGTCAAAAAGATTGGGTGTTATCTGATCTAGGCAGGCAAACTTTTGATGTTAATCAGACCGATGGTTTGTTATTTCAGGCTTTACACCCACAACCCTTAGCCATATTCAATGATGCCAAAAGGGTTGCCCCTGAGGTTTTCCAAAACTGCAATTACGGCACTCAGCAACGTTATAAAGCCGAAAGGGAATATGACGTACAGGAAGAGCCCGCTAAACTTTTTGATGTACTTGAAACACTGCAAAATACACCCTTAATTTAAAATGGCTCGGTGAAACCTGAAGGTATAACCATGCAATAAATAAGGTTTTTGCATGATTCGCTCTTTTTGTTATACTGCGCGCCGCAAAAATTGCTTTGGTTTTACGTTCCAATTCGCATAAGGGTATCTATGTCTAAATTCATTGTTTGCGCAATGTACAAATTTGTTGCGCTCGAAAATTATAAAGAAATGCGTCAGCCGCTGCTTGACGAGTTAGAAAATCTCAATATAAAAGGTACGCTATTACTTGCCAAAGAAGGCATCAATGGCACGATTTCAGGAACACGTGAATCGATCGATTCGTTGTTAGAATATTTAAATAGCGATGAACGAATCAACCCCATATCCACTAAAGAGTCTCTAGATGATTCGCAACCTTTCTATCGTACAAAAGTAAAACTCAAAAAAGAAATTGTCACCATGGGCGTCGAGGGGATTGATCCTCAAAAGACAGTGGGAACCTACGTGAAACCGGAAGATTGGAATGCGCTCATCTCCGATCCCGAGGTGACAGTGATTGATACCCGCAATGATTATGAGATTGAAATCGGTACATTTCAAAATGCCATCAATCCAAATACCGCCTCTTTTAGAGAATTTCCGCAATATGTTAAAGACAACATGGACCCGGCTAAAAATAAAAAGGTTGCTATGTTTTGTACCGGCGGAATTCGCTGTGAAAAATCCACTGCGTACATGAAGGAGCAGGGCTTTGAAGAGGTATATCACTTAGAAGGTGGAATTTTAAAATACCTTGAAGATGTGCCGACTGAAGACACAATGTGGGAAGGTGATTGTTTTGTTTTTGATAATCGTGTGGCTGTTGATCACGATTTACAGAAAAGTCATTACGACGCCTGTTATGCATGTCGCTTACCCATTACTGAGCAAGATAAGCAAAGTGATGATTATGAACCCGGTGTGAGTTGTCCTAAATGCATTGGTACGCATTCTGAGGAGCAGATTGCACGATTCCGTGAAAGAGAAAAGCAAGTCAATTTAGCCAAAGCACGCAACGAAGAGCACGTTGGCTCTGAAGCGCGTAAAGTGACTAAAAAACGCCGCCAAGAAAAAGCGGCTGAACGCAGAGAGCGAAGAATCGCCGCAGGAAAATCAGCATAGACAGATGCGTGGCATAAGCGTTAAACTGTGTTCAAATTAGATTACAAAAGATTGAGTATGACGGCATCAACCCCTTTGGATGAAAGCAAAATTGCAGAAATCCGTAAAGAATTCGATTTTTTCGACCAAGACAAAAATGGTCAGATAGATTTGAAGGAATTTATCGAGTTATTGACCATACTGTCTCCTAAAACGAAAGCAAGTCATGTGCAAGAAGGCTTCTCTTTAATCGATGAGAATGACGATGGTTTCATCGACTTTGAAGAGTTTTTGCTTTGGTGGCAAGAAGCTTGGTGGGAATATTGATGCACGAACTGTAATATTATAAAAGCTCCTTCGGGAGCTTTTTGTTTTTTAGCTCCGTCAATATAAAGGAACTAGATGAATATCTCTATCGAAGTCAATAAAACAATTTCTACTCAGCAGTTGATTAACGTGTTCAATGACAGTTCACTCGGTCAGCGGCGACCTGTGGATGATATGGCATGCATGACTGGCTTGCTGGAAAACAGTAATCTGCTAGTCAGTGCTTGGGATGGCGAAACTTTAGTAGGCGTGGCACGCAGCCTCACAGACTTTCACTACGCTTGTTATCTTTCTGATTTGGCCGTTATTTCGTCATATCAAAAGTTAGGAATTGGCAAACAGCTGCAAATCGCTACTCAAAATCAGCTTGGCCCAAAATGTAAGCTAATTTTAATCGCGGCCCCTGCAGCGAACGAGTATTACCAACAGATTGGTTTTACCCACAATCCTCGCTGTTGGATACTAGACCGTGATACCAAGATTGCAACGTAAGTACAGTAACGTAAGTACAGCAACTTAAGTACAGCAACGAAAGTAAAGCCAGCTTCACAAAACCTAACGTGTTTCAGGCTTCATTGTTACTCAGGGGCTAGCTTCATCCTGCAACGGGGATACATCGCGGTTACTTCAAGCTAGCTGCAATACATTCTCGATGGTATTGGCTAAATCATCTGCAATTTTTTCGTTGTGTGTTATCAGTTCGATGCGAGAATCGATTGCGCTTTCTAAACGGCTTTCGTGAAAGGTTTCTTGATCTTTATTAAAACTAATAGGGCCTTGGTCTGTGATCAAAACCGCTTTCAACCTTTCTACTTCAAGGGATTCAAATAGACGACGGCATGCTTGGTAATTGAACTGTGTATGTTGGGAGCACAACCAGCCTCTTGAATAGTACCCTTGTCCTGAATTAACAAAACGTTGGCAGCCCGTTTCTGGCGCTATGAGAGGGGTAGCTTCTTGGTTTGATGAATGTGCATGATGGTGTGGTGAAGTTTGCTCATCAGTTGAATCAAGGTGTTTTGGCTGGACATGTTTACTGAGCAATTGACAGTCTATTTTCCCTTTGTCTGCAAAAATCAGCGGTGTTGATGAAATTTCAAGATCACTCATATACTGTGTAAGTTGACTAGTATGATCGTGTTCATATAAGTCGGACTTTGTTACGACTAAGATATCAGCGATCTGCATTTGCTCTTGGAAAGTGGGGTGGGACCGCCAACGCTCACTATTGAGCTTTCTGGCATCGATTAATGTTAGCGTTGCCTGAACATTCAAAAGCGCTTCGTAGTGAGATTGTGTGAGTGTTTCAAGTACCTCTTTAGGGTGACCAAGCCCCGTAGGCTCAATCAAAAGGCGATCTGGTTTTGCCTGGGCCAATAGTAAATTAAGTGCAATTTGCATCGGCAGCCCAGAAGTACAGCACATGCAGCCACCAGGTACTTCCTTGATAAAGATGTCTTGCGCCGCTGCGTGTGAAGCGGCGCCTGTTAGCATTGCCCCATCGATACCCACTTCGCCAAATTCGTTAACTAATATTGCCCATTTTTCGTTTTTAGGCTTATTTTTTAGCAATGACTGGATTAACGTTGTTTTTCCTACGCCCAACGCACCGGTAATAATGTTGGTGGGTATATTACTCAGTTTATCCATCAAGTGTATCCCAAGGGCCTGATATCGCGAGTGTCGTGGTTGGCGAATATAAATTCACAAACATGGTTTTACCATCAGGTGAAAAGCAGGCGCCAGCGGGTTCTGTTTGCCAGCGTATTTTTGCTATGTCGTAAGCCTCACCTTTGGTTGTAATACCTTTTAGATGATTGTTGACCATATCACTATATTGATCTTCACACACAACCAAATGTCCGTTAGGTGCAATGCACACGTTATCGCCGTAATTATAGGTCGCTGAGTGCTCGCTTTCTAAAAATAAGCTTATGGTTGGGGTTTCCGTTGTTACAGAGTAGCGCATGATTTGGCCGAGCTTTTTGGCTCCGCCACTGGTGCAGCAAAAGTACAGCTCTTTGTCAGCAAAATGGATCCCTTCTCCTCGGGCAAACAACGCGGCACCTTTCGCGTAGCCACGAGTACGTAAGTCATCTAATGGGCTTTCGACGTTATCTAAATTAATCCATTCGCATTCATATGAAACCTGCTTTTGCATTTGGTTACTCGACCAATTGCGAGTATCAAATTGAGGTTGACCTTTTATAACAAGGGCTTGCAGTTGGCCACCATGATGCAATGAATGTTTGTCTTTTGGAATAAACCGATAAAATAAACTGTTATTGCGATCTTCTGTTAGGTACACGAAGCCAGAAACCGGATCGACACAGGCAGCTTCATGATTGAATCTACCCATTGCTTTTATTGGATTAGGATCGACAAGTCCAGTGGCATTTGCCGGCACTTCAAACACATAGCCATGGTCCTTGCTTATTTCTTTTGACGGAGTATCAACGGATTCTTCACAGGTTAACCAGCTTCCCCATGGTGTTGTGCCGCCTGAACAGTTTCGGATAGTGCCGATTAAAGACATAAACTGACGTTCAGTTTTTTGCGTTTTCAAGTTGTATATCAGGGTTGATGTACCACCAGTTACGGGCGAACCATCCGCATCTAAATCGTAAGACTTTGCAATTTGTTCTGGCGTGTATTCGACGTCCTTGGCAGCCTTGTGTTTGGGTTGTAGTTCGTGGTTCCGAATAAGCGCAACCCGTTCACTATCTAGTGCAATACAACCCATGCCATCAGCTCGGTCTGGAACTTTTAAACCATCAATCATTGAATCGCCAAGTTTAGAGATGACTTTATATGAAAAACCGGCGGGTAAATCCAATATACCACTGGGATCAGGCACTAATGGACCAACGTTTGGCATAATGTGCTGCTTAAACAAAGCATCTGCTTGTAGATTAAATGCCAACCCGCTTAACGCAGTGGAAACCATACCTTTATTAAATTGTCTGCGCGTTACCATAATTTTTCCTGCTAATATTTTTAGACACAGTAACAAACTGTAATTACGAAACCAATGCACATTAGTGGCGTAGAATAACATCAACTTTGTACGTTGGAGTTACCTAATATTTCACCTTTACTAGGTTTTTGATGTGACGTGATATCGTAACGCTTGATTAATTTTGGTGATGTTATATTATAACCTTTTCGTCGGCAATATAAGATTTCACAAAACAGTAGATGAGGGAATAATGGGTTATAAAAGTCTTTTATTAGCAACAATGCTTTGCGCTGCGCTGAACGTTTCAGGAAAACCTCATTTACATGGTTCCGGCACGCTTTTTATCGCCCAGGATAATAACTTGTGGCAGTTACAGTTTGTTTTGCCTGCGTCCGACGTTGTAGGGTTTGAACACAAACCCGAAAATTCACTTCAGGCTAAAAAAGCCCTATCTCAATCTGAAATAATGCGTTCAGCCAGTAATCTGTTTGTGATCCCTACAAGCTGTGAGGTGACATCAACGGACCTGATCTTACCGTTTGATATCGAGATGCCAAGTTCTGATGAACACGAGCATGCTCATGATCACAAGCATGATCACGAGCATGAGAATGAGCACAAAGACGCACAAAAGCACGAAGAAAAAGCGCACCTAGATTTTGAAGTAACCTACGTGCTTAATTGTGCCTCTACAATAAATCAAATTGATATGAGCTTATTTGAGCATTATCCCAGCTTAAATGAGCTAGAAGTACTGAAAATAACGGAAAATGGACAGAGTAATAGCATGATATCTGCGCAAAGTGCTAGGGTGATGTTGAAATGACGGTTATGGCCGATGCCGAATCTTCATTACACCGAGCTCGGAGAATTATTGAGTCTCGAGAACAGCGCACGACCGATAAACGCTGCAAGCTTTTAGCTGTTATGTTGGCGGAACAAAAACCACTTTCGGCCTATGAATTGACGGACAAATACAATCGTGAATATGGCGAGCATATTATTGCGACTTCTGTTTATCGAATTTTAGACTGGTTGGTAAACGCCAGTGTTGCTCACCGTTTGAATGCGCTCAATAAATATGTTGCCTGCCAACAAGAGGTTTGTATACAACACGGATCTATCTCTTTATTAGTCATATGCAAACACTGCGAAAAAGTATCTGAAAAACACATTTCTGATAGTCTTCGCCAAGCAATCGATGAGCATGTTTCTCAATCTAAATTCAGTCACGTTTCTCAGCACATAGAAATGACCGGTGAATGTGAAAAATGTCAAAATCAAATACATCAAAGGCCATAAGTTATGAGATCTCAACCTGTTGATTTGGCAGATAAGTCTGCCGTAATTTTATCCTTTTTATGCATGTTACACTGCATACTGACGCCCTTTTTAGCCATTATTATTCCATATGTTGCGCTAGTTTCCGTGCTCGAACAGGAAACAACTCACATATGGTTATTACTCTGTGTTACCCCGATTAGTTTGTTCGCAATTATTCGGGGCTACCAAAAGCACGGCCATTTCCCCACCTTATTACTAACCATCGCCGGATTGTTATTGTTAGTCGTTGCCGCAACCATTGGGCATGATATTTTTGGCCACACAGTTGAGGTGATAGTGACGTTAATAGGCTCGTGTTTGTTAATTCTAGGCCATATCAAAAACGCGCAACACCGTAAGTTGAGGATGGTTGGCGACTTAAACGTTAATGCGCTGTAGCGCGGTAAAGTGTTTTTTAACAAAGGAAAAAATTCAAAAATGAAATTTCAATTGGTAGGTGACAAATTTGCAATCGGTTTGTCTTTGCTTTGTGTATTGCATTGCTTAGCATTACCTTTGTTCATCATTCTATTTCCATCGATTGCTTATGCAAGTGTATCCGACGAGTTGTTCCATCAACTGATGCTATTGGTGATTGTACCGGTCAGTCTCGCCGTTTTAGTCATGGGCATGCGGCACCACAAAGATATCACTGTTTTTACACTTGGGTCAGTCGGCTTGTTTATTTTGACATGCACCGCCTTGATAGATCACAAATATATGAGTGAATGGTTGGAAGTGGGCTTGACAGTATCAGGTTCCTTGATTATCGCCTATGCGCATTTTCGAAATGCCAGAGTTAGCCATTTATTCAAATCAAAGTCTTAATGAAAGGGATTTGGGCCTTTCATACTTCGGCGACATAGTGAATTTAGAAAAAATATAAAACGCGAATGGTGAAAACAGCAATACAAGTATCGAATATTACGTTATATCATTACACTTAGGTGGGGTTATAAAATGCAAACGAATGCTAAATCTACGAGAAAATCTGCGCAGTGCGGTAATTCACCTATGGTGTTTAGTGAGATCTTTTCACCTGAAACAAGCATTGCATACTGGCAAAGGCCAAATAACAGCATCATTCAAAGTTATTTTCTGAATGTTGCGAAATCATTATCTTTGGGCCACCGAAGTGTTTACTCGGCTACCTCTTTATCGTCTGAATTACAGGGAGTATTGCCCGATGGCCTTGGCAAAAAACAAGCTATCAGTGATATTCAACTTCTAGTCGATATGTTGACCTGCTTGTTTGATTGTGAGCACGTAGGTCTAAGATTAACAGCCGTTGATAAAGCCATGTGTCCTCGACTACACGTTGATAATATTCCCGTCAGGCTCATAACAACGTATTGTGGAGCGGGCACCCAATGGTTACCAAACGAATTTGCAGAGCTTGCAGCCCTGAACAAACCCAAAGCTGTGAACAGTGAAAATGGGAACAAGGACGTTTCCGCAGAGAATTATATTCAACAGTTGGATAGTTTTGACGTAGCGTTATTAAAAGGGAGTGCATTTGACAGCGCTCATGCTGCTGCCATCCATCGTTCTTGCCCGGTTACAGAAAACCAGTGGCGAGTCTTGCTAACCTTAGACCCAACTTAATTTTGATGATTTCGGAATGTGTCGGGCTCTCCATAGAATTTTTTTATGATGTTGACATCCATTGAGTATGCCGAAGTGCCTAACATATCCTCAAATAACGCGATGTTAATTTTTCCAGTAAAGGTATATGCCTGATTAATATCAAACTCCGTAAAAGTATCTTCAAGTTTCACGAAAAACATTTGATTTGGCGGCGGTGGTGGAAAATGGATACAAGCGCCGAAGTAGGGCACGATAAATATAAATTTTGGGTTTTTAGATGCATAAAAATCAATTGGCACGACAAATCCCGATATTTTAACATTGGTGTTTACCATGCTTTCAACCGTATTGGTTGAGACTAATGTTTGCTGATATTCAAGGTCACCGCTGGCCTCGATAGAATTGAGAATTTGTTGGGTTAAATCGTTTACTGTGACTGCAGGTTTTGTCTGGTATTTTTGTATCACCGCAATTTCATCTTTTGGAATTAGTTCTTTCCACTCAATTGGAGTAAACGGCGTACCTTCAATCAACCAGTCGGGTTGAGCCGAATACACAGAAGAATCAGGCGTTATAAACTGAACTAAATGAGTAAAGTGCTTCGCTGTGAAGTGCCCTAACAAGCCAGCGCAAACAAGTACTGTTGTCGATAACATTGCGCCTCTGGTTTTCATATGGGGTATGGGAATGCGGCTAAATAACGTTTATGACGATGCGTTGTAGCTTTTTAATCTCGTTACCTTTATTGGTCGCTGAAATTTGCAAGGTAATATGGTGTTGCCCGCCCGATTTTGCTTTGAATTGCAGATCGACGCTTCCTCTAAGTTGTGTTAACTCAACGTTCTTTTTACTTAAAACATTGATCCCACTACTTGGTTCTAAGTTTATTTTAACGTCCCGATAGGATAGGGGCGCAAAGTAGGTTAGTTCAATTGAAGATTGTTCATCTTCTTGAATGATTACTTGCTTAACATGTTCCACTGACAGCTTTTGTGCCGACGCGGAAAAATGTTGCGGGTTTGGGGAATATTGGCCTGCGCCAAAAACACCAAACGAAGGTGCTTGATGCCATTCACAAGCAAGGCTGGTTGCTGGTGTCATGGCAATAAAAATAATGAGTAGCTTTTTAATCATCTAATCGTCCTCAGTATGGCTTAACATTGTCGAGGGTTAGCGCATACGCGGCCGTGCCCATATCATTGGCTCGGGTTTCAATTTTGACTTTACCTTCAAACCAAAACGGTGCCGATATATCCTCTACTAAAATACCATCAGCTTGGCTTGAAAAAATTATCTGGTTTGGTGGCGGAGGAGGCATGTGCAAACAGGCGCCAAAATATGGAACGATAAAAAACTCCACCACTTCTCTCTTTTCATTTGTGCTTAGAGGTACGATAAAACCGGGTATTCTAATGTTACGTCCTGCAAAACTACTAATTACGCTCTCAGACTTCAATGCCGCTTCAAAACGTTTTGCTTTTTCACTAGTCTTACCTTCTTTTGCCAATCTATCAATGTTATCTTCAGAGCTGCCATCGACGATTCCCAACAAAAAGTCAGGTGGGTCCATTAATGCGGCTAAGTCGTCTTTGGGCATCAATTCAACCCACTCTATTTCTTCAAATTCGGCAGTGTTTGCCATAATATGAAAGGAGAGTGACAAAAAGAGCGTTGAAGCTAAGATTAAACTCGTTTGAAAAATCGTTCTGAACATGTGATATAAAAAGTCTAACGTTAAATTATGAAAAATGTTATAACATAACGGCATCACGCTTTCCAATCGGCTTTATGATTTAAAACTCCTATGACAAATAAAAACTCTGACTCTCCGATATCCTCAGTCGCGTTATCGGTTTCTAAATTGGCTTATTCATATTCATCGACCTCCAGATCCTTGACCTGTGAAGACTGGTCTTTACAACGTGGAGATAAGGTTTTTTTGTATGGGGATTCTGGCAGTGGCAAGTCAACCTTGCTCAGTCTATTGTGCGGTATAGCGAGGCCTCAAAAAGGGCTAATAAAGATTGGTGATACTGATCTTAGCGAGTTAAGTGCGACTCAGTTAGATCAACTAAGAGCGAACAGAATCGGTGTTGTATTTCAGCAATTCAACCTAATACCCTACCTAAGTGTATTGCAGAATATTGAACTGGCTACGTATTTTGCTCATTCTACGGTCGATGTTAATGCAAAGATTCACGCAATGTTGCCGCAATTAAATTTACACTCGGACATTTTAGAATCGAAAGTCGCGGCACTGAGTGTTGGGCAAAAACAACGGGTCGCTATTATGCGTGCATTGGTGAATGAACCTGAAATACTATTGATAGATGAACCTACATCAGCATTAGATGCTAATGCCCGAGACGGTTTCATGCGTATGTTATTAGCCATCTCCCAAAGCACTGGTTCAACAATGGTGTTTGTTAGTCACGACGGTGAATTACGTCAGTATTTTGATAAGCATATTGCAATCAAAGACATATGCAGTTGGTCGGATAATCAGGAGGTATCATGTTAAGGACATTAGCGTTTCAAAGCCTGCTTAGCCGCCGAAAAACGGTCATTCTTACTTATTTGTCATTGCTGGTTAGTATCAGTGTATTGATTTCAGTTGAGCATTTGAGAGCAGAAGCAAAAGAGAGCTTCAACCGCTCAATAGCGGGAACAGATTTAATCGTTGGCGCGCCAACAGGGGAGTTAAATCTGCTGTTGTATTCTGTTTTTCGTATGGGAAGCCCCACAAACAACATTCAATATTCTAGTTTTGAAATGTTGAAAGACCATAGGAGTGTGGCTTGGGCAATTCCTATGTCGTTGGGAGATTCTCACCGGGGATACAGAGTGCTGGGCACCACCAATGCGTATTTTGATCATTTTAGCTATGGTGATAAACGTAAGTTGTCCTTTAGGAAAGGGAAAGAACTAAGCACGTTGTTTGACGTTGTTTTAGGCGCCGAGGTTGCGCTGGAGCTTGGGTATAGCTTAGGTGATAACGTTGTAATATCTCACGGTATTGGCAGTACAAGTTTTCACAATCACGACCATGCTCCTTTTTCTATCGTCGGTATTCTCGAGCCCACAGGCACATCGGTTGATAAAACGGTACATGTTAGCCTTAAAGCAATTGAAGCCATCCATTTACCGCCTTCACAACTTACGCAAGTTTTAGATGACGGCCTTGTTGAGTACCTTAACCCAAGCTCAATTACCTCTGTGTTATTGGGACTGGAAAATAAATTCGCTACGTTTGCGTTACAACGTCAAATAAATAACTTTGCCGATGATCGCTTGATGGCCGTTTTACCCGGTGTAGCCATGACGCAGCTTTGGCAATTAATGGGTAATTTGGAGAGCTTGCTACGGGTTATTTCGTTATTGGTTCTTCTAGCGTCGTTGTTTGGACTCACCACTATGTTATTGGCCTCAATGAACGAGCGCAGAAATGAGATATCGGTATTACGCATGATAGGTGCTTCTCCTATTACGCTATTCAAACTGATTGTCTATGAAGCCGTTTTTATCACGCTATTTGCATCGATTTCCGCTCTATTGCTGGTATCTGCATCCTTCTTCATGCTTTCTGACTGGCTGGTCGCGAATTATGGATTGTTTTTGAGCGGCAATATATTAACGGTTGAGATACTGTTGATGTTCGCTTTTATTATGATGACGGTGGTTATAGCTGCATTGATGCCAGCGATTGAAGCGTATCGAAGTGGGCTTAACTCTCAACTAGCCAACTGATTATTTGAGGATACCAACACTCAAGGTTTGAACGCTAATCAGATGCGTGCAAATACTCAGAGACTTGCAGTAAAGCATGTCTCTGAGTCCTAGAATTTACTCTTCTTCATCACTTTCGACATCCATTGATGCACTGCGAGGTTTCCTCCGCATCGGTGCATCGCCAACATCAACGCCCTCGATGGTTCTAACACGCTTTTTAGGTGGCGCTTGAGCATCAGTCTTTTTGTTTGACCTTTTAGTTTTTTGCACAGTTTTAGGTTTTGCTGCTGTTTTAGATTTAAAGCCTTTAAATTTTCCGGCTAAACCAGGCAGTTCACTAAACTCTATCGTTTGTGTAAGAAACCGCTGGATTGATTTGAAACTATCCCAATCTTTAGGACCTACCAATGAGGCGGCATTGCCTAGGTTGCCGGCTCGCCCGGTACGGCCGATACGATGAACATATTCATCGGCATGTTTAGGCAAATCAAAATTAATCACCCATTCAACATTGAGTAAATCTAGACCACGGGAAGCAACATCTGTGGTGACAAGTATTTGATGCTGACCACGGCTAAATGCATTCATAATATGACTGCGTTGAGACTGAGTCAATCCTGCACTTAACGCGACACTGTCGTAGTTGGCTTCGCTTAAGTGCTTGGATAACTTATCGGTATCTTCGCGGGTGGCGGTAAATACGATGACTTGTTTGTTATCAGTGCTTTCAAGCAATTTTTCAAGTTGTTGGATCTTATGATCTAAATGGTCTGAAAAATAAAAATATTGGCTTATGTCAAGATGCGGGGCATTGGCCTCTCCAACGCTAATACGCTGGGGGGCATTCAACATTTTTTCGGTTAAATAGTGCAGTTCAGCCGAGTCTAGTGTGGCTGAGAACATCATAGTTTGACGTTTACGGTGATCAGCGCAGTGGTCAATGAGTTTTAATTCATCAGCAAAGCCTAGGTCAAGCATGCGGTCTGCTTCATCAAAAATAAGCAGCTCTAAGCCGTTTAAATACAAGCTTTTGTCTTTCACATGGTCAGCAATGCGCCCAGCTGTTCCCACGACAAATTGTGGGTTTCGTTTGAGTGCTTTGACTTGATCATTGAAATTTTCGCCACCTAGGATCAATGTCGCGGTGACATTTTGCGACGATATCAACCATTTGAGTTGCAAGAAGACTTGTTTGGCCAATTCTCGTGTAGGGGCAATGATTAACACTCTTGGATCTTTGCGACTTAACGGTTTTTCACGAAGTACCCGATGCAGTGCGGGCAATAAAAACGCCAGGGTTTTCCCCGAGCCCGTCTTTGACGAAGCAAGTAAGTCTTTGCCCAATAACGCATGTCCGATCGCTAAAGATTGAATCTCGGTGGGTTTCTCAAATCCCTTAGTTTTTAAGGATTTTAAAATACGGTGGTCTAACGGAAGATCGGTAAAGTCTGTTGTCACTATTATTCCTGGGACTGAGTAGAGCCCAATTCAATGATTATTTTCTGTAAATTGTCATCATTCAAGTCAACATTCCAATTGCACATTGAATACTGTTGTAATAATTGGCCTGAATAAACCAGCTCAGAGTTTTGTTGTTCAGTTTGATAGTTTACACCAACTTTGTTGATCAGTGGTGAAAGAAGACCTTGCAACCCTTTGTCATTAACTAAAATGATATTGTCGAGTATTTTTTGTTGCGAGTTTTTCACTAAGAATGGCTCGGTTTGAGCGGTGTGTATCGCTTCCAAGACCGCTAAATAAGCGCCTCTTGCGGAATCTGGATACAGAAGTAGTTTCCGCTTTGCACGCTCATACAAACGATTGAAATAAAGTTGGTTTTCTTGATACAGAAAGGTGAGTAGCAAATTCATCGATGCTAACAACTCACCAGAACGTCGGTTTAATCGCTCATTTAAATTTAACGCTGCTGAAAAGTGGGTTTGTGCATCATAATATCGAGATTCAGAAATTGCTAAAATCCCTAGGTTATTTTCAATCGTGGCGACATAAGCCGTTAGTTCTTGTTCTTTTGCCATCTTCAATGCAATGACGTTAAGGACTTTGGATTGCTTATAATTCGCCAAATTGCGCTCAACCACCGCGAGATTAAGCAGCGGCCGAATGATATTTTTGTCTGGATTGCTCGCTTTAAAGCTACAAATATATGCTGACTTTGCACTATGCAAGTAGCCTGAACGACGCAACCAAACACCAAGTCCATTCAGTACAGTCTCACTGTGATCTTGGAAGTAAGTGGTATTTTGAAGTTGGCTTAGTCCGTCCAGGGTTTCTTTAAGATAATGTAAATTAGAGACTCGAATTGATGCAATCATTTTGGCAGCATGCCACTGCGCTTTTTGTTCGTCGTTTGCATTAACGAGAAGTAAATCATTTTGGGTGAGAATAGACAGGGATCGCTCGGGGAGAACAACTAAATAGTCATTAGCCTCTTTGAGTTTGCTTTCAATGGTAATAGTCGATTCGGATTGCTGAAATCGAGCTAACGCAGGTTGCGCGAAGCAACAAAGCAAACAAACTATGACATAAATTCCCTTTCCCAAGAAACGCTCCAATACAAACTGGCGTATTGGAGCATTTTATCGGAATACGGCCCAAATTGTAATTAGACTATAGTGTTAATTACGATCTAGAACGCCATCACTTTGAGATTGTTAGATATTGTTAACTTACCGGCAGTTTTTGCTTTCACTTCTTCAATCGTTACATCTGGGGCAATTTCCAATAAATGGAACTCGTTATCTTTAACTTCTACAACTGCTAAGTCAGTGATAATTTTATTGATACAGCTCACCCCAGTGAGCGGCAAGGTACATGCTTCTAGCAATTTGGAATTGCCGTGCTTATCGGCATGGGTCATAGTGACAATGATGTTTTTTGCGCCCGCCACTAAATCCATTGCACCACCCATTCCCTTAACTAACTTTCCAGGGATCATCCACGATGCTATGTTGCCACTTACATCTACTTCAAAGGCGCCTAAAACGGTAAAATCGACATGGCCACCACGGATCATGGCGAAGCTTTCAGCGGAGTTAAATATTGATGCACCCGTAATAGCGGTAACCGTCTCTTTGCCTGCGTTGATCATATCAGCATCTATTTGTGCTTCAGTCGGGTAGGGGCCCATACCGAGTAGACCATTTTCTGATTGAAGCATCACAGATATGTCTTCAGGGACATAGTTCGCTGCCAATGTAGGTATGCCTATGCCCAAATTAATATAATCGCCATCTTTAAATTCGCTGGCAACCCGCATAGCAATTTGATCTCTGGATAATGCCATTAGCCTTCTCCTTGTTCTTTAGCTAAAACACGACGTTCAATACGTTTTTCAAAATCACCCTGGATGATGCGATTGACATAGATACCTGGGGTATGAATTTGGCTGGGCTCTAAGGCACCAGGTGGGACAATTTCTTCTACTTCAACCACTGTGATTTTACCCGCAGTTGCAGCCATCGGATTAAAGTTTTGCGCCGTGTGGCGATAAACGCAGTTGCCAAAAATATCGGCTTTCCAGGCTTTTACAATAGCAAAATCACCGGTTATGGACTCTTCAAGAATGTAAGGTCGACCATTAAACTCTTTTACTTCTTTGCCCTCACCAACAGGCGTTCCATAGCCTGTTGCTGTATAGAACCCGGGGATCCCTGCACCGCCTGCTCGCATTTTTTCAGCTAAGGTACCTTGGGGAGTCAATTCAACTTCTAGTTCGCCGTTCAGCAGTTGCTGTTCGAACAAGGCATTTTCACCCACATAAGATGACACCATTTTTTTTATTTGTTTGTCTTCGAGCAATAAACCCAAACCAAAACCATCTACACCGCAGTTATTAGAAACAACAGTTAACTCTTTGGTTTTCATGGTTTTTATTTGTGCTATTAAACCTTCTGGTATTCCGCATAGACCAAACCCGCCGGCAATCACAGTCATACCGTCTTGTAATCCTTCCATGGCCTGCTCGTAGCTGGTTACTACCTTATTAAAACCGCTCATATTGACTCCTGCATCAAGGCATTAATTAACCCTTCAAGTATTATTGCTTATTGAATTAAAGTAAAATTGATTTAATATGGCTATTGATTCATAAAACTTATCAATGGGCAGTTATGCTTACCTATAAACAAGTCAAAGCTTTTTTAACGCTAGCGCAATCTGCCACATTCGCTGAAGCAGCAGAAAAAATTCACCTTTCGCAACCCGCGCTGTCATCATCTATCAAGAAAATGGAGGAGATGTTAGGTGGACAACTTTTTTCACGTTCAACGCGAAAAGTTATTTTGAGTCAAGAGGGTAAAGAGTTTGTGCCAATTGCAAAACGCCTAATTCATGACTGGGACACAGCCACACATGACATGCAGGAGTTATTTGCGATGCAACGAGGGAAATTAACTGTTGCTGCAATGCCGTCATACGCGAACAGTCAACTACCACCTATATTGCGGCAATTCAAACAACATTGGCCAGAGATCAATATCACTATTAAAGATGTATTGATGGAGGAGGTGATATCCTTGGTTCGTGAAGGTAGAGCTGAGATAGGTTTTAGTTTTGAGTCAGATCACATGGAAGGTTTAGAGTTTCATCCATTGCTAGACAATCGTTTTATCGCAGTGATGCCAGCAACCCACTCACTGGCAGCTCACAAAGAGGTTAGTTGGCATCAGATTTCAGAGTATCAGTTTGTGGCGATGAATCGCGATTCCTCTGTGCGTCAATGGATTGAGAGTTTTGTTGAGAATCATGGGTTGTCACTAACTATTGTGACTGAAGCCAATCAATTATCGACGTTGGGAGAGTTAGTCAAACACGGTTTTGGTATTTCGGTAGTTCCGGGGATTTGTGAACCTCAATTTGCGCAAAATGATGTGGCTTGTGTGCCTATAACCGGTGTTAATTTATCAAAACGAATAGGCATTTTAAAAGCATCACGCAAATCATTGTCGGTCACTGCACAAGCACTTTTGGAGCAAGTTGTTGCAGATATGACGACGGAGTGAGCATTGTTACCATTTTTTCTTTGGCGCAAATAATTCGTCCAACTCGTCTCTTTCTTCTTCTTGTTTTTTCTCTCTGTCTTTGGCATTTGCATTACGAAGATTGTCTTGAATGGTTTTGAGTTGCGATTCAAGCTGTGCTTTTCGTTCATTATTGTATTGGTCGGGTTGATTTTGAGCTTCTAAGGCTGCAATTGCTTTTTCGAAATATTGCCTTGCAGAGCCCAGCATATTGGAGGCTAAAGCCGCTTGTCCACGCTTTACCAGAGTTTCAACATTTACTTTAAGTTGTAAAGAACCAAGGTGGCGATCTTCGCGAGTGAAACTTTGGGTATCGACTTTACCTTTGGCGTGCTCTGAGCGAAGTAAACTTCTAAACTTTTTAACCGCTTGAATATACTGAATCACCATTTTGTCACTTTCAGGCAAAGTAAAGTTTTCATGGGTCGGCGCAGGGGTACTAATATTGATCATTTTTACTCGATCTTGGGCGTCTTTTATTCGCTGTTTGATATCAGGTAGACCAGGATGCAATTCGAAGATTGTTTTTAACGCATTCAATAGGCGATTATGCAAAATTGCCACCACATGTTGTGAAACAGGAATGGTATCCACAGTCGTTAAAACAGCTTCAGTTTCGTCGATGACTGACTTTTGCTTGGCTATTTCCGTGCGCATTTCAGCCTCAACTTTTTCTCTATATTGTTGCAAAGCATTGACGACAATTGCCACCACAACTAAAGACACGATCAAAATTATAATGATGGGAAAAAGCATCTAACTTATCTTTCCTATTGCGATCAAATTAATATTAAAACAATGGGTTAGGGTAGTCTCAATGTAAACACACTACCGCCTAGTGTACCACCATTTGTAAAAGAGATTTCACCATGTTTATCACCTCTTTTATGGGCTATTGCAATCAACCGAGCAAAAAACAACCCTAATCCTGTACGTCCTTCACTTATTTTCAGTTGTTGCACTGACGCCGAATTACTCTTAAGCATGCTCTCAGGATAACCTTGTCCGTCATCTTCTACGCGAATACATAGCCATTCATCTTGTTCAAATGCGGATACTAATAACTTACTTTTACCATAGCGCATGGCATTAACCAAAATATCATTGAGTAACAAAGTAATGAGCTCTTTGTCCAAATACCTGGCCAAACCCGGTGTTTGTTCAATATCTAAGGTCATATTTTTATGCCCAAGGTAATTTTCATGGGTAATAAAAATATCTTCTAGCAAGTCTTCAATAAAGCATTCATCTTCATTTATCGGCAGGTTTTCAATTTCCGCCCTATATAATGATAAAAGTTGCACTAACCCAGTATTGAGACGAGCCATCTCGTAGTGAGCCGTGGACAAATGTGGCTTTGCCGCCAGGTTATTTTCGTCGATGTTGGCGTTTAAACTGTCGATAGATTGCTTTAATAGATTCAGCGAGCTTTTCATGTCATGAACCGCTGCTGCTAACACAGTGGAAAAGTCTATTGCATTACTATTGTGCTGATCCATTAAACATCTCTTGGCTAAAATATGTTACCAGTCAGTATCTCTGAGATTCACTTTTTTTGCCAAAAAAACTGTTAATTCAATGATAAAAAAAGATTTTAGTTAAAATTTAATGGAATTAATGTAACCTTAGGTATATATATTTTGAATATATATATTCTCCGCAAAAGGTTTTTGGTCTCTCATAATGAAATTACAACAGCTAAGATATATCGTCGAAGTCTTGAATAATAATCTCAATGTTTCTGCTACAGCGGAGAATTTATATACCTCTCAGCCTGGGATCAGTAAACAGGTACGTATGTTAGAGGATGAGCTTGGCGTTCAAATATTCGGTCGTAGTGGTAAACATTTAACTCACGTGACAGATGCTGGACAGGACGTAATCAACATATCACGAGAGATTTTAGCCAAAGTTGAGAGTATCAAGGCGGTTGCCAGAGAGCACACACTGCCTGATCAGGGCAAACTAAATATCGCAACAACCCATACTCAGGCACGCTATGCATTACCAGACGTGATCAAAGGTTTTATGGGCAAATACAAAAAAGTGTCTTTGCACATGCATCAAGGGACTCCTTCTCAGATAAGTGATTTAGCCGCCAAAGGCGAAGCTGATTTTGCTATTGCCACAGAAGCTCTTCATCTATACAACGATTTGGTGATGCTGCCTTGTTATCATTGGAACCGCTCGATCATTGTTAATCGTGACCATCCCCTTGCTAAAAAAACATCAATCACCATTGAGGATATTGCTGAATATTCATTAGTCACCTATGTATTCGGTTTCACCGGGCGCTCTGAATTAGACCAAGCGTTTGATCGTGCAGGGCTCGAACCTAAGATTGTATTTACCGCCACTGATGCCGATGTCATTAAAACGTATGTGCGATTGGGAGTCGGTATTGGTGTGATTGCATCGATGGCCGTGGACGAAAAGTTAGATGGCGACCTAGTGCGAATTGATGCAAGTCATTTGTTTGAATATAGCACAACCAAAATTGGCTTTAGAAAAGGCTCTTTCCTGCGCAGTTATATGTATGAGTTTATTGAGCGTTTTGCGCCGCATTTAACCAAAGATGTGGTTGAACGAGCAATGATGCAAAAGAATAACGACGAAGTAGAAAAAATGTTTAAGGGGCTCACCTTACCAGTGAAATAAACGGGTAAGGCAATAAGGCTCTAACATTAGCGCCCTAACATTCTATAATATTCACTGCCAAACCGCCTCGTGCGGTTTCTTTGTATTTAGACTTCATATCATTGCCAGTATCCCACATGGTCTTAATTACTTTATCGAGGGATACCTTGTGTTGACCTGAACCACGAAGGGCCAGTCTAGAAGCATTAATGGCTTTAATGGCACCCATTGCATTGCGTTCAATACAAGGAACTTGCACCAAACCACCTACTGGATCGCAGGTTAGCCCTAAATTGTGTTCCATGCCAATTTCGGCGGCGTTTTCAACCCCATCGACAGAACCACCAATAATTTCTGTTAGTGCACCTGCAGCCATTGAGCATGCGACGCCGACTTCGCCCTGACAGCCTACCTCTGCACCAGAGATGGACGCATTTTTTTTGTACAAAATACCAATGGCTGCTGCAGTCAGAAGGTATCTGGCGGCTGTATGTTTATCTACTTTTCGCACAAACTTATCGAAATAACATAGCACGGCAGGGATAATACCTGCGGCGCCATTGGTTGGTGCGGTGACAACACGGCCGCCTGCGGCATTTTCTTCATTTACCGCCAACGCAAACAAATTCACCCAGTCCATGGCTTGCATAGGGTCGGCGGTTTGCTCGGTTTCTAATCGTCGATACAAAGCAGGGGCTCGGCGCGTAACCTTCAAACCGCCTGGTAACATTCCTTCAGTATGAATTCCGTTGTCAACTGATTCCATCATTACCTGCCATATATGCCAAAGTTGATCTACAACATCGGCTTTAGGCTGAACAGTCGCCTCGTTTTCAAGCATGAGTGCGCTAATAGATAACCCATTTTCTTTGCACTTTTGGATAAGCTCTGAAGCACTTGAAAACGAATAAGGTAGTGGCTTTTGCTCAGCTTCAAGAGATCTATTTTTGACCATTTGAAAATCGTCTTCATTCACTACAAAACCGCCACCGATTGAGTAATAAGTCTGACTTAAAACAAGCTGCCCCTTGCTGTAGGCAAAGATACTCATGCCATTTGAATGCAGCGGTAGCGTCTTTCTGCGATGAAAGACGATTGCACCTTGGCGAGGGAAGGCGACCTGATGTGAATTGACCAATTTTAACGTTTGAGTTTGTTCGATCTCTTGCAGATAACCTTCAACATTGGAGACCTCTACGGTTTCAGGATCGAATCCCATAAGCCCTAGAATAACGGCTTTGCCGGTGCCGTGGCCTTTACCTGTTTGACCTAATGAACCATATAGCTCAACGGTTACTGAATCAATGACATCAATATTGTGTTCACTTTCCAAGGTTTCACAGAAAGTTTTGGCCGCTCGCATTGGGCCAACTGTATGAGAACTTGAAGGACCTATACCAATACTAAACATGTCGAATACACTGATCATAATCGTTTTGCCTGACGCTCATTAAAAATTAGGCGCTATGATGGGGATAGATTGAGATCTGAGCAAGCAAAAATGTCATCAATAAACTATTTATTCGTTTTTTAAAGCGTAAAGATATCTTGATAGCCCAAAATGAAAGCTAGCTGACATGTTTGGATAATATCCTAACGAAAGCCGCGGTTGCTCCCCATATCATCTTGTCTTGCCAAGGAATAAAATAAATAGCTTGTCGCTTGTTGCCTCTGTTAACCCAATGAATAAGATGGTTATCTTGGTTTAATACATGCAAAAGAGGCACCTCGAAAGTGCTTTCGACTTCATTTGTATCTAGGGTGAGCGTGAAGTCAGGGGTTACCATGCTCACAAACGGCGTAACTTCGTAGCGACTGACGGTTCTGAATTTTTGTAAACTGCCCAGCACACTGACTTTGTCAGCAGATATGCCAATTTCTTCGTGGGTTTCACGCAGGGCCGTTTCAACTAAGTCATTGTCGAAGGGCTCCTGTTTACCACCAGGAAAACTGACTTGGCTGGGGTGGTGTTTAAGATGACTAGAGCGTTGAGTAAAGAGTACCGTCAAGTGCTCATCCCGTTCAATAATCGGAATCAACACGGCTGCAGGTTTACCCGGCTGATTCAGTGGGAAATCATGCTCTGGTTCGACTTGGCGAATATGTTGAAATCGACGAATAAATTCTTGTTTATCCATAAATCACCGTTACAGCCGTTCAAGTACAGGTAAAATTTTCGACACTTTGTCAAAGCTTTCCTGATACTCATCTTGGTCGACCGAATCAAGCACTATACCTCCTCCAGCCCAACAGTAGATATTGTCGTTTTCACACAAAAGTGTGCGAATACAAATACTGGTGTCCATGTCGCCAAAATGATTGATGTAACCAATACTGCCACAATAAATATGCCGTTTGTCCGGTTCAAGTTCATCAATTATTTGCATGGCGCGAATTTTTGGTGCGCCAGTGATAGAGCCCCCCGGGAAGGCACCTTGCAATAAACTCATTGCATCTTCGCCTGGATTTAACTTTCCAGTAACAGTACTGACTAAATGATGCACAGCTTCAAAGGATTCAATTTCAAACAGCGCCGGCACATCAATAGTGTTGTCCTCACAGGTTTTACTTAAATCATTGCGCAGCAAGTCGACGATCATCAAGTTCTCAGCACGATCTTTTTGCGAGACTTTTAATGCATCAATTTGTTTTTGATCTTCAATTTTATCGAGGCTTCTTGGCCGAGTGCCTTTAATGGGTTGGGTTTTCACCGTTTGCGCATTGACTGATAAAAATCGCTCAGGAGAGATACTCATGATAGTGGCGTTTTCTAAGTGGATATAGGCAGAAAATGGTGCTTGATTGGCGTCTCGCAATGCCAGATAAGCCTGCCAAGGCGAACCTCGATAATCTGCTTCGAAACGTTGAGCGAGATTCACTTGATAACAATCACCGGCTTTTAAATAGTCGTCTATTTTTGCTAATCGTTGAATGTAATCGTGCTTTGACAAATTGGATTGCCATTTACTGGTGAGGGAAAAATCAGCGGCAGTATTGTCATTGGCTAGCAGCTGAATTATGTCATTTGGCTCTGGGCTATCAAACTGATTTAGACTACAAAGATAAAACTGATCTTGATGCTTGTCGTGAACAATGCTCCAGGTATATACACCTATGGCCATGTCAGGTGATTGATAAGGCGTCTTGGCTTGCTCTACAAACGTTTCGAAACATCGTCCTAGGTCATAACCAAAATAACCCAGAGCGCCAGCAATGAAAGGCACTTTGGGATTTTCGCTGGGTTGATTTTGTTTTATTTTGCCGTTATCTGATGTGTCTAACACGTCATTGAGCAAGCTGCGCAGCACATCCAGAGGATTAGCGTCATATGTTTGTGTTGTAGGCTGCACCTGTATATTTGTTGTTGTGGTGCATTTCACTCCGTAGGCAGCCAAGGTTGAAATTGGCGAGGCAACCATAATATCAAATTGCGCATTCGGGTGTTGGCTGTTGGCAGAGTCAAGCAGCATAGCCCACGGTTTATCAGCAAAGTGCGCAAATATATTTGTCATTTCTGTGTGCGCAGGCACAGCAAGTGTCTGAATACGATAGCTTTTAAGATCGCTGTGCAGCATTAAAAATTTACCAGCTAATTGTCGTTTATTGATGGAGCAATGAGTAACAAGAGGGTATCATATTGTGGTTTTAGTCACGACAAAAAATATTCCCCTACACAAAGCAAAGAGGCATTTATGGCACTCATTCGTCAACAAGATTTTATTGATAGTATCGAAGATGCATTGCAATTCATCTCTTATTATCACCCACTCGATTATGTCAAAGCGGTTGAAAAGGCCTACAACAAAGAAAAGAGCCAAGCTGCAAAAGACGCCATGGCGCAAATCCTAATCAACTCACGGATGTCGGCGGAAGGTAAACGACCGTTATGCCAAGATACCGGCATAGTGACTTGCTTTGTGAAAGTGGGGATGGACGTGCAATGGGACAAAACGGATTTAACCCTACAACAAATGGTTGATGAGGGTACTCGTCGTGCTTACCTTAATCCAGACAACCCGTTGCGTGCTTCTATTGTATCTGACCCTGCAGGCGCTCGCCAAAATACCAAAGATAATACGCCCGCTGTTGTGCATCTTGATATGGTCGCAGGCGGCGGCATTGAAGTTATGATTGCTGCCAAAGGCGGTGGTTCTGAGAACAAGTCTAAGATGGTGATGCTCAATCCAAGTGATGATATTGCTGAGTGGGTAGTGAAAACCTTGCCAACCATGGGAGCCGGTTGGTGTCCACCGGGTATGCTGGGAATAGGCATTGGAGGAACCGCAGAAAAAGCCGCGGTTTTGGCTAAAGAGAGTTTAATGGACCCCGTTGATATCCAGGATTTGATGGACCGCGGTGCCCAGACAACAGAAGAAAAACTTCGTTTAGATATCTTCAAAAAGGTCAATGACCTAGGCATCGGGGCACAAGGCTTAGGGGGGTTAACAACTGTGGTGGATATTAAAATTAAATCTGTGCCGACTCACGCCGCGTCAAAACCCATTGCCATGATCCCCAATTGCGCGGCAACACGACATGCTCACTTTCATCTAGATGGCAGTGGTGCGGCACAATTTACGCCACCTAAATTGGATGATTGGCCAGATATTACTTGGGAAGTGAGTGAAGATACCCGCCGAGTTAATTTGGACGAGGTAACCAAAGAAGCGATTCAAGAGTGGAAAGTGGGAGAGACAGTGTTACTGTCGGGCAAAATGTTGACCGGCAGAGACGCAGCGCACAAGCGAATTCAAACCATGCTCGACAATGGTGAAGGCTTGCCTGATGGTGTTGACCTGACCAATCGCTTTATATACTACGTGGGGCCAGTAGATGCAGTAGGTGATGAGGTTGTTGGACCGGCTGGGCCGACAACCGCAACCAGAATGGATAAATTTACTGACATGATGCTTGAACAGACAGGTCTAATTGGCATGATCGGTAAAGCCGAACGGGGCCCCGCCACGGTAGATAGCATCGCTAAACACAAAGCGGTTTACTTGATGGCTGTTGGCGGCGCAGCATACTTAGTATCAAAAGCGATTAAGAAATCTCGTGTTGTGGCATTTGAAGATTTGGGTATGGAAGCGATCTACGAATTTGAAGTAGAAGATATGCCGGTCACGGTTGCTGTTGATAGTACAGGTGCGAACGCGCACAAAACGGGTCCTGCTATTTGGAAAGCAAATATTGAGGATTTAAACAAAGCACTGCAACCCTCTTAACTTGTCACTGATGCTGTAGCCGTTTGGTTGCAGCATCTATTCCCCCTTTGTTATTTGCTCAAGAGAAATGATATAACATGGATTTATCGCAACAAATGATCACGATTTTGGTGGCATCGTCACTGGTCTCTTTACTGGTGGGGGGTTTGATTACCTCATTGGTGAACAGGCGAAACCAGACTCAAGCCCTAAAGTCTCAAGAAGACGATTTTCAACAAAAAATTGAGCTGTTAACTGCGCAAACAACGCAATTATCGGAACAAGTCAATAAAGCCAACGATAAATTAGAACAAGCCCATCAATATCAGCTTGAGGCCCAGCGCAAGGCCGGAGAGCTTGAGCAAAAGACCATTACTATTAGTCAGTTGCAGCATGAACTAAAACACTGGCAGGAACAAGCTCAGTCAATTCAGCAAAAATCGAATCAGTATTATTCTCAGTTAGAAGCGCAAACTGCGAGCTTTTCTCAAGAGCGTATTGCACTGCAAGAAAAGATGGAGCTGTTGGCCAATGCTGAGAGTCGATTACAAACTCAATTTGAGAATTTGGCCAATAAAATTTTCGAGCAAAAACACGATAAATTTACCCAGACAAGTAAAGCCGGTTTAGATTCATTGTTGTCACCGTTAAAAGAGCAGATCGAGGGCTTTAAAAAGCAGGTGTCTGATCAGTATGTGAAAGAGGGGCAGGAGCGAGCTTCTTTAAAAACTGAAATATTGGGTTTAAAGGAGCTTAATCAGCAAATTACCCAAGATGCGGCGGCCTTAACCAAAGCCTTAAAAGGTGACAACAAGCAGCAAGGAAATTGGGGCGAAGTTGTTTTAGAGCGAATACTAACGGAGTCGGGTTTACGGGAAGGTCATGAATTTGAAACGCAAGTTTCCCTTCGAAATGAATCTGGGAAATTATACCAGCCAGATGTTGTGGTGCATTTGCCAAATGAAAAAGACATCGTTGTTGATTCAAAAGTCTCCTTGGCTTCTTATGAGCGCTACTTCAATCAACAAGAGGATGAAGTACAAAGACAAGCTCACCTTGTTGAGCACGTCAACTCGTTACGCTCCCACATTAAAGAGTTGGGTAAAAAAGACTATCAGGACTTAAAAGGGATACGAACTTTAGACTATGTGCTCATGTTTGTTCCCATTGAATCTGCGTTTTTAGTGGCAATTGAAAAAGCCCCTGAGCTAATCAAACTCGCCTTAGATAACAATATTATGTTGGTCAGCCCTACCAATTTATTGGTGGCGCTGCGCACCATCAATAATATCTGGCAATATGAATATCAAAATCAGAATGCTCAGAAGATTGCCGTCAATGCCGGGAAACTGTACGACAAATTTCATGGTTTTGTCGCTGACATGGAAAAAGTCGGAAAAAGTATCGAAACCAGCGATAAACATTTTCAGGCGGCGATGAATAAGTTATCCGAAGGGAAGGGTAACTTGGTGAGACAAGTGGAACAGTTTCGAACTCTGGGAGTGCAGAGCAACAAAAAATTAGATAGCGCACTAATTGAACGGGCGACCGACGATGAATTGGAAACGCCTGATATAGATGAAGGTTGACCCAGTCCACCCTTGCAAATTTGATCCATCAATAAGGTTTCAAGTGCTTCGGTGGGCCATTCAAAAAGAGCTACTGCAAGCCTTTAATAGCTGAACCATTGTTGTTGTGCAATACAGTAGGGAATCCCTTAAATTTTTCAAACAGAAAAGTGTTTTAAACAACCCGCTAATCTTCGACTTTGACCGCCCACATATCATATTCATCAGCGTGAATTATTTGTCCCCAAATGAGATCGCCAGGTTTCACATCAAACTCATCGGTTAAGTGAACATTGCCGTCAATCTCTGGTGCGTCAGCGAAGCAGCGACCGACAGCGCCCTCTGGGGTGACTTCATCAATCAGTATTTGATATTCAAGGCCGATTTTCTGTTGTAATTTTTGTGCGCTAATTTGCGATTGAAGCGCCATAAAACGCTCAAAACGGTGTTGTTTAACCTCTTCTGACACAGGATCTGGCAGCTCGTTCGCTTTGGCACCATCAACGTCGGAATACTTGAAACACCCCACGCGGTCTAATTGCGCCACTTCTAAAAAGTCTAGCAACTCTTCAAACTCTTCTTCTGTTTCACCGGGAAAGCCAACAATAAAGGTAGAACGGATAATCAATTTTGGACATATTTCACGCCACTTTTGAATTCTTTCTAATGTTTTTTCGGCAGCCGCAGGACGTTTCATCAACTTCAATATACGCGGGCTGGCATGTTGAAATGGGATGTCGAGATAAGGCAGTATTTTACCTTCTGCCATCAAAGGAATGACTTTATCTACTGAAGGGTAGGGGTAGACATAATGAAGTCTTACCCAAATACCTAACTCAGCCAGTTTTTGACATAGCCCTAGCATATTAGTTTTGACCGGCATGCCATTCCAAAAACCCGTTTGGTATTTGACATCAACGCCGTAGGCACTGGTGTCTTGTGAAATAACCAATAGCTCTTTGACCCCGGCGTTTTTTAAGCGGGTTGCTTCATCAATGACTTCTCCTATGGGACGACTGACTAAGTCGCCACGCATCGACGGGATGATGCAAAAGGTACATCTATGGTTACAGCCTTCTGATATCTTCAAATAGGCGTAGTGTTTTGGAGTTAGTTTAATGCCATGGTCAGGTACCAACTGTACAAAGGGATTATGGCTGGGTTTTGGAATATGTTCATGAACCTGTTCAACCACGGTCTCATAGGCATGAGGCCCGGTGATCGCTAGGACATTTGGATGAACCTCTCTTATTTCATCTTCTTTAATTCCCAAGCAACCAGTCACAATTACTTTGCCGTTTTCAGCCAGCGCTTCGCCAATGGTATCTAGTGACTCTTGTACCGCGCTGTCAATAAAGCCACAGGTGTTGACGATCACTAAATCGGCATCGTTATAGGTAGGGACAACGTCATAACCTTCCGTTCTGAGCTGAGTTAGGATCCGTTCAGAATCCACCAGGTTTTTAGGGCAGCCTAAGCTAATGAACCCAATACGTGCAGCGTTGCTTACCGACTGTTGATTATTGCTTTGTTCTTCTAACACCTTAATGGGTGTTTCAAGGGTCGTGGTTTGTTTGGGATCAAATTGTTCAACAGTCATCGCTTACCTACTGGTATTCTGGGTGGTTTTGAATGCGCGGATTATACCGAAGTCACTAAAAATAGACAGTTCGTCAGTTAGGCATTTGTCCTCAGTCTGTCAAATAAGGCGTCGCTGGCGTTGATTGCAACTCTTGGGAACCATCATCAAGTAGCA
>JAOMVH010000179.1 GCA_028356795.1 Aliiglaciecola sp.
GTTTTCGTCGCCCAATTTTGAAAGAAACTAATCTTTTTCTGTGTAGATTAGTGTTACCCAGACCTCGTCGAAAATTTCGAGACGCGGATTATCTCAGTTAAAGGCAGAAATTTGCAAGTTTTGTTAACGTGTTGTGGGCGTTCTTTGCAAAAAAGTGCGTATCTGACCCATTTTTGACGGTCAGCTACGCACTTTTTAGATGAATTAAAGAGAATCAGACAGTATTTTTGGTGTAACAAATATCAATAGCTCGCGCTTTTCGCTAATGGTTTGCGTATTCTTGAATAAGTTTCCGATGATAGGTAAGTCGCCCAATAAAGGTACTTTTGCTACGTCATCTGTTGATGTTTGTTGAAAAATGCCACCTAGTACAATGGTTTCGCCATTTTCAACTAATACCTGCGTGCTGATTTCTTGTGTATCTATCGCCACTGCAGGTCCCGTCGATGTTGACACTGTCTCACCACGAGTGTCTTGGGTAACGACTAAATCTAGAATAATACGATTATCTGGGGTGATATGTGGCGTTACTTTCAAGCTCAGTACCGCTTTTTTAAATTCCACTGACGTTGCACCACTTGATGTCGCCTGAACATAAGGAATTTCAGTTCCTTGCTCGATATAAGCTTCACGTTGGTTCGCTACTGTAATACGGGGACTGGCGATAATCTCACCTTTATTCTCAGATTCCAGTGCACTTAATTCTAGGTCAATGATTGTTCCATCGACTAAACGTGCTATTTGCAGACCAATACGTCCTGCTGGATTGGAGACAGGTAGATTAACGTTTAATCTATCAGATAGAGCTGGGAAGCTCCCACTGGCAACTGCATTTGCTCCTTCGAGAGAGCCAGACACGCCGCCATCACTGCTGCGGTCACTAAATCCCCAACGTACGCCAAGTTGCTCGTCGACATTATCTCTAACCGTCACCATTCTTGATTCGATTAATACCTGTTTGATAGGTATATCAAGCGCTTTAATCAGCTCTCTGGCTTCATCGATAGATGCCTGGGTATCGCGCAGCAATACAGTGTTTGTGCGCTCATCAATGGTTACTGAGCCTCTTGCACTTAAAATGCTAGAATCGGTTGATTTCAAAATATTCGCCATTTCCGAAGCTTTGGCGTAATTGATTTGGATGTTCACTGAGTTTAGTGGCGCTAAATCTGCTACTTGTTGCTTGGATTGAAGCTGCTGGGTTTCTCTGGCGGTTAGCTCTTCAGAAGGTGCAATGAGTAGAATATTACCTTCCATGCGTTTGTCGAGCCCTTTAATTTTAAGGATCATCTCAAGAGCTTGGTCCCAGGGCACGCCAGATAGACTAATGGTCACGTTACCAGAAACCGTATCAGTTGTTACCAGGTTGAAGCCATTCACTTGGGCGATGATTTGTAGAACCTGACGAACGGGAACATCTTGAAAGTCCAACGAGATTGGCTCACCTTTAAAGGTCTGCTCAGCAGTGGTTACTGCTTCTTCTGGTGCTTTTTCAATTTCAACAACTAACTGTGTGCCGTTCTTTTTGTGGCTAAATATTGCTTTACTTAACAAGTTGAACTCAACACGACTACCATTGCTTTTCTGGAATGTTTCGATGTCGGTAACTTGTGTGGCAAAGTCCGCCACATCTAATTTAAATAGTTGCTCTTTACCTAATTGCACAGCAGGTAATGAAACAATCAGCTGATTGGTTTTCTGTGAAATTTGCATTTGATAATCAGCGTTGTTGAAGTCAAGGGTGACACGAGCTCCACCCGTTGATGTGCGCTTAAAATCTAGTTCTGCCATAGTTGAACGAAATACACTCGATACTTGTTTTTCCGTATCAATTAACACTGGTTGTGCTTGTTGGCCAAAAGATTTAAAAGTAATAAATGACATACTGACAACGGCTAAGGTTAGCCAGTACCATGTGCGATTAGCTTTATTCAGCTTTTTGTTAAAGATAAAACGTTCAGACATTGTCATTTTCTCCTGCCTGTGAGGACATGCTCAGTGTGGCCTTATTTTCCTGCCAGCAACCGGCGCCATCGGGCAGCATTTCAGTTAACGAAATTTTGCCATCATTAATTGATGTAATTCTTCCAAAAAACAAACCTAGGTAATCTCCTGAAGTAACTCTGTGTAGCGATCCATCATTCGCTGTGACCAATGCCCACATTTTCCCTCTGCTAGTAAAGGTGCCCGAGATAGACAGTGCATCAAGTCCAAACGCTTCAAGTGGCTGCTTTTGTCGGCTAAAGTTTGGCTGCAAACAGTTTTCTCTTTTTGTCTCGACAGTTTGCACTGCAATATTTCTGGGACGCTTGAAAGGGCTGCGCATATCCGCCGCTTTGTATTCAAACGCAGGTTGAGTTTGAAACTCGGGGTAAGGCTCAATACTGACGGGCGTACTTTGCTTAACTTCGACCACATAGGTAACCAGATCATCTGTTTGAGCACCACATCCACCAAGCGCTGCGATGGCAAACAAGCATACTAATTTTTTCATTGTGCTTGCTCCGAAACCGCTGTGCGATATGTCTTCGCTTGCAATTGCAGCTTAAGCTCAGAGCCTTCTTGGCTAATATCAAAATTATGTAGTGTCACTATCCGCGGTAATCCAGCAATATTCGATACAAATTGACCAAATTCATGGTAAGTGCCCGTTACTTCCATTTGAATCGGTAACTCAGTGTAGAACTCTTTAGGGATCTCCTGTTGCCAATTAATAAGGCGAAAAGTTAACCCTGCAGTAGTGCCTACAAACGTAATGTCATCTATCAACCCAGGCGTTTCATTGCTGGTAGGCAATGACTTGAGCATCGAGGAAAAATCACCCTGAATTCGTGCCAGTTGTTGTTCATAAGCCTGTAAGTTTACGGCAATTCGATATTTGGCCGCAAATGTTTGTTTTAACTCAT
>JAOMVH010000180.1 GCA_028356795.1 Aliiglaciecola sp.
ATTGGCGCTTGCTTCGCATAATGTATATAGCTAACGCTAAGCCAAGGATACTCAAAGGACCACCTCCGCCACTATTTGTCTCAGGTGTCGGTACTGGAGGTGCAGGTGTTGGAGGAGCCGGAGGATTGATAGGTGCAAATAAATCACTGCCATCATTGATCAAGCGAGTTGACTTACTTGTGCCGCCGATATCATTGTTAACACGTCCATCATTGTCCTCATACATGGTCCATGCGCCATTTTGCCAATCGACGATTGTGGCACTATCTGAATCGACGTTTTGACCACTAAAATCGGCTGTTTCAACAGCAATTGCGAGCAGTGAATGCTGGTCCCACACAAAGTTTTGGGGCAAGCTAAATGGTTGTTCAAAAGTATCAGTCTTGTACCTTGCATACCCCTCATCCACTAACCATTGGCCTTGTTGGGTATCCATGTCATAGGCCACTTCTTCGCCATTCGCCACACCGCTTAACGATAAGCTCATTCCAAGTGCGTCACTAAGAGGAGGGAAACCTACGACAGTGCTTGAATCAAGTTGCCGCATGGGCTTGTTAAAAGATATTCGCAGGGTGTAGTCAGTTTGAGCAAGTAAAGGCTGTGACTGGCTCAAAATTAATTCTCTCGCATCGCCCTGCTTTTGCCATTGTCCTGAAAAAACAATGGTTTGATTTGCGACATCGACTATATCAAAGCCCGTCACCGCAGGCGGATAAGCAATCGAATATAGACCTGCTATGGTCGCCTTACGCGTTTCTTCTCGCATTCTGGGTACTTCAGAATTAGGCAGAATAAATCCACCATGAGAAATACCCGTGCCACCATACTGGGTATTTGAATTTGCCGGTTCGATTTCTAACGTGTAAGAAACGGCCTGATAAGTATTGGCAAAATATTCGTCAGTGGAGCCAATACCCGCACCAGAACCCGATGGGCCGTATTCATATTTAAAGTCATTGGCAGCCCGCATGGTTCGCGCTATTTGGTCATTTATAGTATTGCGTCTGGCATTGCTGGTATACGGGGCAAAATAAATTTGTGAAAATGAATGAGTATCAATATAAAAACGCAGTCGGTCTTCACCAGCTTCCACCGCACCTTGGTAAAGGGCCATGGTTTCAGGCTCAGAGCCGTTGCTACCGCCATGATAAACAAGGCTAGTTATGTCGGAAGAACTGCGGTTACTTGTTGCCCAAAACGGTGCGTTATTTCGATTTAGGTCAATGCCATCAAGGTTGTCGCTATCAGAGCTGATGGATTCATCCACATCACGCATATTTTTACGTCGCATTCTACCGTCACGAGGCGTGGTTTGTGAGTCTGTGACTTGATTTGGAAATCGCTGTGTTTGCAAAAAACCGTCCACATTCAGCACGGGAATAACCACAAAATTCACGTTTTCCAAGATGAATTGACTAACATGTTTATCATTCTGAGTCTCTGCAAGGTATTCAATGTAGCCAGTGACAGCCTCCGGGCTTTGCCATTCGCGTGCGTGTATACCGCCATTAACCAGCGCCGCTCCCTCAAGATTACCATCAACCGTTAAATTATCAGGATCTCCCAGACGATAAGCGAAAATGGGCCGATTGTTGATGGTTTGTCCAATTTGTATTTGGGTTATGACATCAAACATTTCAGCTAATTGGAGGTGCCGCATAGCCAAACTATCGTAGGTCCGAAATCCCTCGATAGGCGTCAATGAATCAATGGGTAATGGGACCTCATAACCAATGGCGATATTGTTTAGCCCCGTATCAGAATTGGTATAAGTAAAGGTTTGAGATGCAGCTGACATGCTCACAAACAACAAAACAATCGTAAAAATTGCAACGCTTCTCATTGAAGGTCTCCTTTTGACAATTGTTTCATCGCAGATTGTGCAAATTTGGAAGAGTCTGATGCAAAGCGCTTATTTAGACGCTGCCTAAACCCATTATCAGAGATTTTTTCTAAAACTGCCATAACATGCCATTTGTGCTGGTCAGAGTCCAACGCACTCAACAGAAGATCTTGTGCTTGATGTTGATGATCATAGTGTTTTGCTAAAGTGACTAAGGTTTGTGAGCTAAGCGCTGGTTTGTCTAATCCTATTGCCAATAGTTGTACCCCGTCATAATACAGAGGCAGAGAGGGAAGCCGCTGTATAAACTGACGGGTGTACTGATCAACCTCTCGGGACAATAACTGATTTGCCAATTCAATCGACGGGAGTTTAGTGAGTATGATTAATAAGGCATTGTTATCAGGTAATGTTTGAACAACGCCCAGCTTAAGCCACTGACTAGATAACTGCGCATACTCTTCTACCGTTTGCATTTTCAACCAATTGATAAAACCATGATAATGATTACTTTGAGGTGCCAACCACAAAGTCCAATCAAGATCATGGTTTTGCCAACGCCGTTCAAACTCTTGCTCTTGTTGATTGATATCAATCAGTCTCAGCGCGCTTTTTGCACTTTCTAGTATATTAATGAGTGTCACTTCAGAATTTGGATGATCCAGCAAACTTCCCCGCAGAACCAGTCCCGTTTCAGTTAACGCTTTGATCCAACGAAATTGTGCTTCATTTAGATGAGTTTGATTTGCCAATACATCAAGCCATAAGTACTGCAAAATAATCTGTTGATTAGTTGTTAGTGTCTCAATAGGAGCTTCGAAATCATTAACACTATCAAAACGAGTCACGGAGTTTTTTAAATGACTGAGCAAATCAATCTGCTGTTTTAAGCTAGCTTCATTCAAGTCGCCGGCACGACCAGTAAAACACGCTAATAGCGTAATAATGAGGGTGAATTTACGCATGTTCTTCATCAAGCTCACTCCATATTATGGGATGTAGTTTTAATGATACGCCTTCCCATCAACAATAGTTTCACTTACTAGGCTAACGCAA
>JAOMVH010000181.1 GCA_028356795.1 Aliiglaciecola sp.
CTCAGCCGTCTAGCCAACAATTACCCTATTCACAAGACGATGCCAGCATACAGTATTACCAACAATATTTGCGCACCAATAAACCACAAGGCGGGCCAACGCCATGATGGCAATTAACAATATGCGGTTTGATTTTCTCTTTGGTGCGCCTACGCCACTGCAATGGGCAATGGCTTTGCTGCTCCTATTCACATTTGTGATCATCACCAAAGCGGCTTACCAGCGACTGTCAAACGCTCATCTTTGGCACCGCAGTATTGTGTTAGTGGCGAATATCGGCGTTTTTATTTGTGTCTTATTGTTGGCAAGTGAAGTTAGTGTCAAACGTGAAACCACCCAAACCGCTGTATTGATAACGCCAGCACAAAATGACACGACAACATCATTAGTGGCCAAAGCCAATGATATTAAAAAGTCAATCCAACACATTTTTGTGCTGCGTGAGGTGTTAGACAAACTAAATGAACCAATGGATGCTTCTCAACTTCCCCGCCATTGGCAGCTCATTGAACAGCCAGAACAAATCTTTACAAAGCTAGACTCACTGCAACATTTGCAGATATTGGGAGATGGGCTGACTCAAATTCAATTAGATGACATGCAAGACCTGGCTCAAACACGCCTTGAGCACCCCATTTCGATAGAGTTTACCCCACCACCGGCTATTTTAGGGCTAGTGAATGTTTCTTGGCAGCGACGTTTAGCGGTTGGTCAGACCCAACAAATTACTGGCCAACTGCAGATCCCTCAAGGACAGCCAGGCGCATTTGACATTGCACTTGTTGCCCCCTCTGGCGAAACAATAAGCCGCCTACAACTTGGGAGTGAAAACGACTTTGATTTTGTGTTTATGACACAAACTACAGGGCCACAGCGCTATACCTTGGATATTATCGACTCGTCATCGAAACAAGTGGTGAAAACAGAGTCAATTACCTTTGATAACTTTCAGGCTGATCGACCCGACATATTAATTCGCCAATCATCACCGTCCTTTGAAACTCGCCACATTAAGAACTGGGCAGCCGAGTTTGGCAGCCGTGTGACGATTGCAACCCAAATAAGCCAATCTAAATTCATCGTGCAACAGGTTAATCGTGATGATGAAAATCTTGCAGCTGTATCTGATAACGTGAGTGCAACAGATTGGCAAAACTATGATTTATTGATCATTGATGGCCGAGCATTAACGAGTTTAACTGAACCACAGCAACAGGATGTGTATGCGGCAATGCAAGCTGGTTTGGGTATCTTGGTCATTGCTGATGAGTCGCTTTTATCGGATGAGGGAATGACACGGCTAAATGCATGGGTGGATTGGGATGTAGTGGCCCTATCAGATAGAACCCAGAATGATCAAACCCGCATTTTTGCTCAACAGTTTATCACTCAATTACCGATACCCACCTATCCTGCCAGATTAAATTTTGTGCCAGACAACACCGCATTAGAGGTACTTTTTCGCGATAAAGACAACTCTCCCCTTGTGGTAAATCAATCTGTTGGCAAAGGACAACTCGCCGTTAGTCTGATCAATAGCAGCTATCAATGGAAGTTATCCTCTCAACTATCTGATTTTAGCCGTTATTGGCAAACGCTATTGCAGACATTATCTAGGCCAGCACTACCGCCGTATTGGCTCCCTCCTAGCAAAAAAATGTTGTCTACTGATTCACAGCGAGTGCCTATTTGTGCGCTGTTAGATGATGAAGGGGAAATGGTGAGCCAATATTTAACACCAGATAACACAGTGGTGTCCATTGAGCTCGTTAACAGCGTGATTGATGACAACAAGCATTGCAGCCAATTTTGGCCCGTTCATACCGGTTGGTATGTATTCCAACTAATGCAAAATACCAAGACCGACTCCTTCTATTGGTTCCATCATGACCATAGCCAGTGGCCCGCATGGCGTCAGGCAAACAAACAAAAGGCCACATCCCAGCACGCTGCACAGCAACGAAATGTAAGCTCATCAATACAGTCAACGCCTATGGATAAATTGCCCGTTTGGGCTGTGTTTATTTTGTTAAGTGCCCTGTTGTGGATTGAGCGTAAGTTTTACGCTGATGCTGGGCCGAGTTGGGGTTAATTCGTATTATTGATATTTTCTAATTTGTCTCCATCTAAAAGATATGGCTGCGATAAGTAATAGAAAATTATGAAAGGATTTCATCGGCTATTGGCAATAATCAGCATCAGCTGGTTTATTACTCATATGGCAATAGCTGGGGTGTCAGTTCACCATGAGCATGATACCTCTTCAATCATACCCTCTGAGTATTCGCAGCCCCACACCAGTCAAGATTTAACATTAACAACTCAAAACAAGTGGCTTCAAATTGATCATCCAGTTGATCACTTAGTTGTGCAAGCCTGCCAGTTTTGGACATCACTTGCCCTTGCAAACCAAAATTTACTCACGCCAGAACCCCAAACCAGCCAGCACCACCTCTCGCTGCCTGTTGAAGACAGTATCCGCCGACAACTATTTTATAGCGCCCTCATCCACTCTATTCCTTAGCTTTCCAAGCAATAAAATCTGACCCCTTTTTCACTTTTTCAGCATCTGAATCGCTGAACGTCTTACTATTAATGCAGGAATATCTATGGAAATCATCAACGAACTGGTGCGTCTATTCGTCCCCTATATCGTTTTTGTCGCAATACTGGTTGTCTTTTGGCTACTCTATAAATCCGCTAAACGCTGGCGAGGCGTAGCATTTGCCTTTGGAATGTTAGTACAAATTTTTTTGCCCGACCCAAAAGTGGAACAAACCATACAAATGGTGGTTGAAGAAAAAAGAGCGAAAAAACAAAGTGCCGGGCAAGGGGATAAAAACCACCTAAATTGAACTCAATGCGCTAGAGTTGATTTCTCACTTAAGGAC
>JAOMVH010000186.1 GCA_028356795.1 Aliiglaciecola sp.
ATCGATATTCAACTGGCGATAACTGCGTATGACTAAATCAGTGCATACACCAATAGATTTTGGTACGTCGCCATTGGGGTAGGGGATGGCCAAATATTTACCATTGTAGGTGACATCTTCCATGGTGCGATTCAGCGCAGCATTAACCAATGCCGCGGGGGTTGCCCATGTATTCGAACTCACACAGCAAAGTGTCAATAAAAAGCAAATAGCTCGTTGTTTTATGTTCAATTTATTCTCCACTGTTTGGTGTGCGCGCATTCCCCATTTAGTCGTTGCTGACTAACCCTATTTTTCGCAACATACGTTTAAAGGCTGCGCTTTTTAGAGGCTTGGGAAGGAACAATAGTTCCCCATCAAGGGCATCGCTACGTACTTTTTCACTGCGGTCTGAAGAATTTAAGATACCAGGAATCATTGGCGATTTAACACGTCTCACTGCTTTGGCAATATCAATACCCGAGATTGAATCGTTGAGATGATAATCTAGCAACATCAAGTCGATCTCTGGCAGAGCCGCTGTAATGTCATCAAGACCATGAACAATTTCTATCATGGCCCCCCAACTAGAGAGTAATTGCATCACGGCAACACGCGTTTGCTCATCGTTTTCAGCAACAAGCACGGTTTTTCCGGCTAGAGGTTTATCGTCTGTAGTGGCGGTGTTTATGCTTTTGGGTAAAGCTGTTGAACTTTGCGTAAAGGGAACCGACACTCTAAAAACACTTCCTTTATCAATAATAGATGTAAGGTCCAGTGGATGCTCAAGCAAGCGCGTTATTTTTTCAACAATTGTCAGCCCAAGGCCTAGTCCTTCATGGTTTGATGGTTGATTGAGTTGCTTAAATTCTTTAAAAATTTGAGTTTGGTCATCTTTGGAAATGCCAGGACCTGTATCGGCTACACACAAAGCTAGGTGTTTAGTTTTGCGCTTACAACCGAGTAAAATGCTGCCAGATTGGGTGTAACGAACAGCATTGGATAGTAAGTTTTGAATGATCCGTCTTAACAGTGTTTTATCTGAATGAATGATCAAAGAACAAGGGACATATTTGAATTTGAGTCCTTTTTGCTCAGCAAATATGGCGAATTCAGTGGCCAATGGCCGCAAGATGTCATCCACGCAAAAGTATTGTAAGTGGGTTTTCAGAACTCCCGATTCTAACTTTGTCATGTCTAGTAGTAGTGATAGAAGCTCTTCTGCATTATGCAACGACTCATTCAGCGACTGGCTAAGCTGATGTAATTCCGGGTTATCAGCTTTTTGTTTAATTAATTCAGCGAATAAACTGGCGGCGTTAAACGGTTGCATTAAGTCATGACCTGCTGCGGCAAGAAACTTGGTTTTACTTTCGTTTGCTTGTTCAGCTTGCTGTTTCGCCACTGACAGGGCTTGGTTCGATAAATGTAGTTCTTCTGTACGAGTGGCAACGCGCTGTTCAAGGGATGATTTTGCCTGTTCCAACTGATTCTGAATGGCGATGTATTCTGAAATATCACTATAGGTTGTCACAAAGCCGCCGCCAGGCAGTGGGCTGCCATTGAGTTCTATCATCTGTCCACTGGTTTGCCGCCTCACATACTTGTAGTGACTGCCACTTCGAATGTAGTGGATGCGCTTGTCGATTTGAGCCTGAATATCCGGGGAGTCACCAAATAACCCTCGCTGTGCATTGAACTTTAGCAGCTCTTCCATTGGTAAACCTGCTTGTATGAAACCTTCGGGATAATCAAATAATTCGATATAACGTTGATTCCAGGCAATTAATTTAAGGTCTGGATCAACCACACTAATGCCCTGTTGTATGTGTTCAACGCTCGATTGCAAGATCTCGTGATTAAACTGGAAGGTTTGTGTTGCCTCTTCCATCCACTCAACCAACTCAGGCAAAGGCATATGATCTTTTTCCGCAATGGCTGAAATGAGGATACGTGAACTTGCACCTCCGATTTTAGCCGCTAGGGCGCTGTCGATATCGGCGATAAGCTTGGGGCTAGCGTATTCTTGTGTACTGACTATTTCGGCACTAATCAGAGACAGTTGTTCTTTGGTTAATACATTTTGAGTCAAGGCAAGTAAACGATTCAGCTTGATACTGGCTGATAGTGGTTTGTTTGTAGAATCGCTTTGGCTACTTGATTGATTGGTTCGTGAGGAAGGAAACACAAGTGTCACCAGAATAAAACAAACAAGGTTAGCCACAAGACTCAATACAAAGCCCTGACCAAGTTCTAAGTCTGATGGGATGGGATCAAAGTAGTAGCTCGACACAATGCTGGGCCAAAGCAGCCAAATGCTCCAGCAAAGGGCGCCGACGAGCAAGCCCGTTGTCGCTGCCGTGCGGTTGGCTTTAGGCCAGTATAAACTGAGTAAAATCATGGGTAAGGTTTGCGCTAATAACGCCATGGCAATTATGCCACTATTCACCAGCGGTGAGCCCGAGCTAACATCTCGGTGATACAGGTATGCTGCGCCTATTACAGAGGCAATCGTCAGTCGTCGAATTAATAAAATGCCGCTGGGTGATAACGGGGGCTGGTGTTGATTGACCAGCTTAAGTTTTACCCACAAAGGCATTATCAGGTTATTTGAAATCATGATCCCCACCGCCAGAGTCGCAACCACCACCATGCTAGCTGCCGCGGCTACACCGCCAATGAAACTAACAAGGGCAATAGAGGTATTTTGCGCATAAAGGGGAAGAGCCAACGCATAACTATCGGTGGAGATTGGTTGTTGGGCAAAAATGATGTGTCCCGCAAAACCGATTGGC
>JAOMVH010000182.1 GCA_028356795.1 Aliiglaciecola sp.
TCAAAAAGGGACATCGCTCGCCTATCGTGACATCAAAATCTAGTCCTTTGTCTTTTGCCAATACTTCAGTAAGGTCTGTCACGGTTTGAATGACGCAGCTAAGTGAAACAGATTCAGGATGAAGTTCAATTCCATGTTCCTCTAACTTAGAGAAATCAAGTATGTCGTTTACCACAGATAACAATAAATGCGATGAATTCGTGAGTTTCTGTAAGTATTGATTCAGCTCAGTTTTTGATTTGGCTTGTTGGCTTAATTGGCTAAAGCCAAGAATACCGTTTATCGGTGTGCGCAGCTCATGACTCATGTTTGCCAGAAATTGTGACTTCTTGGCAGCCAGTGCTTCTGCCTCCTCAGCCGCCTGTTCGGCCATCACCAAACTTTGCTCTTCAGTGACACGCATGCGATTAAACTCATTGGCAATATCTTCAAACTCATCGTTAGTGTGAATAGTCAGAGCAGCCACATTATTCTTACTCTCTCGCTGCTTAATCATTTGATTGAAAGTATCAAGTGGCTTGCGAACAAATAAGACAATGAGTCCGTAGGTCAAACTCACCAGTAGAACAAGGAAAATAGCTGAAATAATATATAGGCGACGCTGGTACGACAGATATTGGTTGTCTAGCAATAACGTGTCGAAATACATCAGCATTATAAAGTCCAAAGAATCGATATTGTTCTCAGAAATGGCCGTAATCGGATAGGCTAATGCATAGTACTGGTGACTAATGTCAGTAAACACATACACGCCTGACTGTTTGGTTTGAGAGTAGGCTTGTTGCATCAGCGTAGGTAACGTTTGCAACTGATGATTTGAATATCGGTGCAAACTGGACGCCAACACCTCATCATTTTTTGGATTAATGATCACGCTTTGTTGCACGTGATCACCCAATGCAATCATATTTACCACCCTTTTGAGATATTCCGCTTGCACCGAGGTGTCTATTTGCATGGCAGCAGCACTGGCAATGCCCAAGGCGGTTTGCTGAGTCGTTTTTATTTGTTCAGTGGCAAACAGATCTAATAACAAACGAGTTGTGAAGGTGGTCAGGAGAAAAAACAAAACAATGAGCGGGATCAAAATCTTGCTGACAAGACCCAATTTCATTGTTCTGCCCACTTAAATGCGTGCTCGAATGTCAAACATTGATTGCGACTGGCGACTTTGCATGCGGTAACCAGCGATGCAGCCAATTGCTCATTTGACTCCCACAAAGTGGCATGCTCGGCTTGGTCAATAAGATGAATACCAGCCATAGCTACTTTGACAGACTCAGGAGTAACATTGGCGATATTGGACACATATTGATAATAAGCTTCCGGGTCTTTGTTTATCCGTTCAATCACCTCAAACCAAATTGATCGCATGTTGTCTAATGTTGTTTTTGGCACGTCTTGCTTAGCCCAAATCATGTCAAATATCTGCCGCGGATATTGACTCGAATCATAAATGACATGCAGTTTTGGGTTCGATGCCAGCATTTGTGTGGAGAGTGGCGGATAGGTCAAACAAGCGTCAATTTCTCCTTCAATAAACGCGTCGCTACACTGGGTCTCTGGGATCTTAATTTGAGTGTAAAATTGTCCAGGTTCACTGTTCTCAAAAATAATCGATAGGATATATTCACCAATTCCTTTTGATGGCACTGCGATCCGTTTGTCGCGCAAATCGGCAATCGATTCAATGGTTTTGCTGGTGACAATAACGTCACCTCCATTCGAATAGTCGGTGATGATAGTAGGCTTGAGCTTTTGACGACTTAGAACAACCGCATTGGTATATTCAAGCATTGATGTTGCCGCAAACTCTACTTGAGAGCGTAAATAGCTGCGCCTTAAATTGGAAACATTGGTGGGTTCAACGATTTTCAAACGGATATTGTGGCGTTTATCCAACTCAAGAGATTGGGCATAAAACAAAGGATAAAAACCGTACCAACTACCGATAATCACAGTAACAGGCTCAATGCGATGTGAGGGCTGACAGCCACTTAACATGATGATGATCAACAGCAAACACCAGCGCATTACTTGCTCCTACATTGATAGTTTCTATCTTTACGTTAATCGTGCGTCAGTACAGCTTATTCACCCATGGTGTTTACATGACAATGGCAACCGTAAGTTGGGCCATTGTCAAAAATTGCTAAGCTCCAGTCTTGATGTCGTCTAGGTGATACTTATCTATTAAAGAGTACAAGGTTGGCCGAGTTACGCCAAGCAATTCAGCGGTTCTAGACATATTTTTTTCAGATTGAAAGTAGGCTCTTCTTATCGCTCTACTTTCTGCTTCTTCACGCACTTCTCGCAAATTCAGGCTTTCACTTGCTGCACCATCATCACGGTACATTAAACCCAAATCATCGGCTTGTATCGTTGCGCCTTCAGCTAAAATGACGGCAGATTTGAGTTTGTTTTGTAGTTCACGAATATTTCCGTTCCATTTGTGCTGTAACATCGCCTTTATAGCGCCGTCACTGAGCCCTTTCACTTTGGTACCAAACTTACATGCTGATAATCATCAAAGATTCGGGCGAAGGGATGAGCCAAACATTTATTGAAGAACGTTTATTTAAACCGTTTGACACAACCAAAGGAAATGCAGGCATGGGAATCGGTGCTTATGATGCAAAGAGCTTTGTTGAAAAGTTAGGCGGTAACTTGAAAGTTGAAAGTGAGCAACAAAAAGGCTCGGTGTTTACATTGAGCATACCGGCAGAATAATAATATACCAACGGGACCAAGCCAAAGTGGATAAAATATTAGTAGTTGATGATGATTTAGGTATTCAAAAGCAATTGAAATGGAGTTTAAGTGGTTACGAGGTGATTTTTGCTAAAGACCGACAGTCAGCTATCAACCAGTTGAGACGC
>JAOMVH010000184.1 GCA_028356795.1 Aliiglaciecola sp.
TAGAACCTTTTTTTGCTGAACCCCTTCACTTTTTCTTGCGGACCAAAGTCAATCCAGGTTTTTACGGGGTTTACCCACTCTGGAATAGGTCGGTAAAATGCGCCGTGTTCTGCTCCCGTCGATATCGATATTTCCGTAAATGAGGATATGCTTTGAGGATTTCGCTTTACAACTTCATTGCACGATCCAACCGTGTCTGACGTCTCAAAGATAGATAAAACATGCCCATACAATTTGACATCCTCATCCTTGCCTAATCCACTGGTGCAAGCAGCAAGAATGACATAATTAATTTTTTTGTTTTTTAAATAGCTTGAGGTAATGGCTGTGATGAAACCGCCCCTGGAGAATCCTATTAACGTGATATTGCCAGAAGGAACACCTTTGCCAATTAAATAGTTAACTTGCTCTGTCAGTTTCTGCGCATGTTTATAAGGATTAGTCTTCGCAGCCCTATGCTCGGAAATGACATTAGTACCTTTGTTGGACATGGCGACCAGGATTTCAGGATAATCATACACCCCCCAGCTGTGATGAACCGGCTTTGGATTGTCTCCTTCTACTATGTATCCATGTGAATAGAAAATATATTTATGCTGCGGATTAATTTCATCAGGCAACGCACTAAAAATTTGAGATGAAAGCGCCCAATGCTGAAAAAAAACTCCAGCAATGAATAGCGATATTTTTTTAAACATGTTTACCTTTGAAAATAAGGGTGATTAAACAAAGCAGGTTTATACGGGCTCTGGAAATACCAATTAGTTCAAGATGCACAAACAAAAAACCGCCTGGTTGTATTAACTTGTATTTTGCCCGATGCCAGTGACCTGCACGGTTTAAGATGTTGCGGATGAGTCGCACATGGTTTCTTTGATACAGTTATCGAGTTGCGCCAGTCGGTAAGGCTTGTCTAAAACTGCAGATACGCCCAGGCGAGTTAAACTTTCAACGCCTGCGTCGGTCAAATTGCCGGAGCTAATAGTAGTTCTTATTTGTGGTTTGATAGCCTTAAGTTCAACTAACACTTCCTCACCTGTTTTGTTTGGCATCATCTGATCCAAAATGACCAAATCAATGTCGTCCTGATGAACAGCATAAAGCTTGATAGCTTCATCGCCACCACTAGCAATATGTACCTGATGCCCTAAATGGGTTAATAGCTGAGCACACATTTCTCTTATCATAGACTCGTCATCGACAACTAAGATGGTGAATGATTGTTTATTATCGGCTTCTACCTGTTCTTGGTTTTGAACATCAGCAAGTTGTTTTTCATCATAACTTGGCAGGTACATTTTAAAACGAGAACCTATACCCAGATCACTTTCAACCAATAACCTTCCTTTTAATTGCTCAACTGCCGCATACACGGTGGAAAGCCCTAACCCTGTGCCCTCGCCGAACTCTTTCGATGTAAAAAAGGGTTCAAATAGCTTAGGAAGATTTTCTTCAGGTATGCCGCAACCATTGTCAATTACCTCGACCAAGAGATAAGGGGCTGCTTTTGCTTTTATTCCCAAATGAGACTCAATATCCTGGGTATCAATGTTCGTAGAGGCAATAGTCACACTGCCAGACTCACCGACAGCATCGATTGCATTTAAACATAAATTCAACACCGCATTTTGAACCATCGACTTATCAGCTAAAACGAAAGAGTGTTGAGCGTCTAACACTATCTCAAATCTGACTTTTTTGTTCGATGAACAATTGAGCAAAGCAAATACTTCTTGAATTTGAAGATGTATGTCAATGGGCTCTAACTTAAGGTCTTCTTTTCTCGAGAAATTTAATAGCTGCTTGGTTAGATCAGACGAGTGCTCCGCACACGATAAGATGCTTCTGGCATACTCACGAGTTGTTTGAATATCATTTGAGTGAGCAATTAATTCTGCAAATCCCATGATGCTTCCAATTTGATTATTAAAATCATGAGCAACCCCACCCGACAATTGTCCAATAGCTTCCATTTTGTATTTCTGTCTTAGCTGAGACTCCATCTTTTTTCGTTCAGTAATGTCAATATGTGAGCCAAGCATCCCGCTGACTTTGCCATCTTTACCCCTAATAATGGATGCCTGCGATAAAATCCATAAGTAGTGACCATCCTTATGCCTGAATCTAAATTCCACTTCATGACATCGCGCACCGGAATCCAGATTTTTCTGCAATAGTTGTAGCGTAGCTCCCAAATCATCAGGATGAATTCTTGACTGAAATGTCTCAAAACAGTGCAATAATTCGTTACTTTTATATCCTATTTGATGTAAATATTCAGATGAAAATTTTGCTTGATTGCTTTGTAGATCCCATTCCCACAGACCAATATTTCCTGACTTTATCGTTTCATTTAAGCGTAAATACGCATCTTTTAATTCTGCTTGGCTATTTTCGAGAGAATCTAACAGCTGTTTCTTTTGAGTTATATCAAAACAAGAACCAACATACCCCAGAAAATTGCCTTGTTTATCGTAATATGGGCACCCGTCATCTTGCATCCACCCATAAGAACCCATCCGCAATAAGTATGCGGTAGTCCATAGAAAAAGATTCTCTTGCATCAAATGCAGTTGTGTAAATATTCATACATCGTTCCATGTCATCATGATGCACGCCTTCGAGCCAGCCGTTGCCATATTCTTGTTCTAGCGTCCGCCCACGGTAGTTCAACCAAGCCTCGTTAAAATACACACACTCTTTGTTAGTATTTGAAACCCAAAGCAGCACTGATGATGATTTAGCAATTACAAGGCCTAAATCTGAATTGGAAAGTGAAGTGAGAATAGGTGAAATGCCTGATTCCATGAGTCAGCTCCATTGAGCATTAATTCAACTAGGGTTAACTTACGTCAAAATCATCTCAAAT
>JAOMVH010000185.1 GCA_028356795.1 Aliiglaciecola sp.
AAATTGTAGCCATCAATAACAATGAGGTAGCCAACTTTATGATTACATGGTGCGACTTTTGCGCTGAAAAATACGCTTCGAGTATGAGTAGCGGAATAACAAACTGGGCAACACCAATTAGTTTTAGCGCTGGGCCAGTAAAGCTTTCCATATCAAAACCAACAGGCCCACCATTTACGGTGAGCCAAAACATTAACATCACTCTAAATGTCCACACACCACTTACAACGACAAACAAACGCATTGCCCATTGACGGTGTTCAACGAAGTTTTTTCTTGTCGCCATGTCGTAGGTGAAATAAGCAAACAGCAAAATGAGTAGACCATTGAAGATAGTTAGCAGGTGCTGGATGCCATCACCAATGGTTCCTCGGGTTAAAATCATGATAATGCCAGTAATACTGGTGATAATTGCAGTGACAAGGTATACCCGGCCATTGGCACGATGAAATTTAGCAAAGCGGTTTCGAATACTGGGCAATAATTGCAGCCCTCCCGCAGCCATCACATAGATGGGAAGCATGATGTGCACTATGATCATAAAGTTGCCTAGGCTTTCGCCCTCGACAATACCATTAGGCAATACTTCGGCCCACTTTTGCAGATTATTGCTAAGCAGCGAGCCTCCATAGAACAAGGTGATGTAAATGACAAACAACCATTGACCAAGTAACGCTGTAGCCAGCCAAGCGGCACTAGAAAAAGACAGTATTTTGTCGGAAACACCATTGATGGGAACAGCTGTTGTTTGCGCTGTAGAGTACATGAAATTCCTGCCCTGAAGATTTTTTATCACGAGCAGAGGTATCAACTCGATAGGTATTTTAACGTTGAATTATTGTCGCTGCTTTGGCAGTTTTTGGTACTGATGATTTGTAACAAATGAACGGGTTAGGTAACAGATTATGTATACAAGTGTAAAAAAGCAGCACCCAGTTACCCACAGCCACACTGAATTTATTGGTTGAAGGGCCCTAAGTGCACTAAAATTGAGCTTCTAGCTTGGCAATTCAGTGTGGTATGGGCATAATGCGCAGCCCAGCATATTTACTCGTTATTACCCGTTTAAAGTGATGATTTAACATCGACGTTGAGAAGACTATATGAGCCAATTTAAGACCCAGGAAGAAGCCGAAGCAGCCGGTGTTTATGTGCAAAAAATTCGCAGTTTCGTAAAACGCGAAGGAAGACTGACAAAAGGTCAGGCAAAAGCATTGGAACAATTTTGGCCGACAATGGGACTAGAACATAAAAACGGCTTATTGAATTTTGATGAAGTATTTTCACGTACCGCACCGGTTGTTTTAGAGATTGGCTTTGGCATGGGTAAGTCTCTGGTTGAGATGGCAGCTAACGAGCCTGACAAAAACTTTGTGGGAATAGAGGTTCACCGTCCAGGTGTTGGCACTTGCATGGCTGACGCGAGTGAACAAAACGTGACAAACCTGCGTGTATACGAACATGACGCGGTCGAGGTCTTTGCAGATTGCATCCCTAACCAATCACTTGATCGTTTGCAGTTGTTTTTCCCTGATCCATGGCACAAAAAACGTCACCATAAACGCCGAATAGTGCAACCTGATTTTGTTGAAAAACTCAGAAGTAAGTTGAAAATTGGTGGTGTGTTCCATATGGCAACTGATTGGGAAAATTACGCAGAGCATATGCTTGAAGTCATGCAAGGGGCAAAAGGATTCAAAAATGTCTCGCTCAGCAACGATTATGTTCCGCGCCCCGAAAACAGACCATTAACTAAGTTTGAGCAGCGCGGCCACCGACTTGGCCATGGTGTTTGGGATTTGATGTTTGAGAGAATCGACTAATGTTATCAGCACCAAGCCAAGTACTTGTTCGAAACCAGGAACACTTTGCACAAGGTAAGTGGTTAATTGTTAACCCTACTGATTCAGCCATATTTGCAGAGCTTCCGAACTCCGAGTTCGTGGGACTGCATCAATATTTTGATATCTACCAACAGTGCATAGCCAAAGACGACAAAAACGAACACCTATTTGGCGCATCTTGGGATCTAAATAACGACTTCGATGGTGCCATCATATACATGCCAAAATCGAAAGAGCACGCCGCTATGTTAATTGCCAATATGGCAGCCTGCGTGAAGCAACAAGGTACGCTATTTCTGGTGGGCGAAAACAAATCAGGGATCAAAAGTGCACCCAAACTATTCGACAAAGTGTCGATTCAAAGTTACAAAATTGATTCAGCTAGACATTGTGCACTTTATTGCGGCGCGGTCGGAAACCCTACTTCGTTTAATATAGATGATTGGGTTCAATACAAAGAATTGAACATGCAAAAATCTGTTGTTTCAATTGCTTTCTTGCCCGGTGTTTTTAGTTCTGGGGAGCTAGACGCAGGCACAAAATTACTAGTAGATAATATTCAGCCAAACCTGACTGGTAAAGTGCTTGATTTTGCATGTGGTGCAGGGATTATTGCCTGTGCGGTTGCCAGCGAGCATAGCGATGTTGAATTAACCCTCTGCGACGTGAATGCCTTGGCTTTGTATTGTGCACGTTTGAGTTTGAAAAAGAATAATCTAAAAGGTGATGTGATTGCGTCAAATGGGCTAGCTGAAATAGGTGGCAAATTTAATCATATCTTCACCAACCCGCCTTTTCATACTGGTATTAAAACCGACTATTCAGTAACAGAAGAATTTATTGGTGAGGTTAAATCTCGTATGTTGCCAAATGCCTCTTTGACCCTTGTGGCTAACCGTTTTTTACCCTATCCCGATATTCTCAAAGCATCACTCGGCCGAGTGAAAACTATTGCACAAACTACTAAGTTTAATTTGTATCAATCTTAGCCTCGCGGTAGGCTCGAGA
>JAOMVH010000187.1 GCA_028356795.1 Aliiglaciecola sp.
TAACCGTAAGCCTAAATTATTCTAGTGCTAATTCCCAATTTTGAATCTGTTTAAGAAAAACAAACCACATAAATAACCTCTTCAACTGGATCTGGTTTAGTTGAGTTCAGGAGCATTGTACTAACTGTTGGAACAAATCAATTGGTACTAATGCTAAACTGACCTTGGTTGGTAACTTTGACTAGCATCAAGCTCGGCTGGCCGTTTCCTACGGTCAATTGAATCTAAAAATCTTCCTGTTGTTGATTGGATTAATAGTTAATAAACACCATTTTCATGGACGTTATTTTTACTTTAAGTTATTGAAATTACAAAATTTCAAGTTTTTTCAAGTTAATTCAAGCTATTTTCAAGCTTGTGAAATGTCCCATCGTTAATGTGAAGCTGTCAGAACGGTTCGCAACGTAGAGGAGACACAAGATGGACAGCTTATTGACAGAATCTATACCAATGCAAAAACCCAAAAAAAATCTGGCACTACTTAAGTCATCATTTATTGTTTTTATATTGATGAGTGTGATTGGATGTACACATTTCAGTAATGATGATGAAGATGAAGTGCAAGATCCTGATCCAGTAGTCACTATCGCTCCGACCGCTGAATTTACTTCGTCGATAGTTTCAGGCACAGAACCACTGGAGGTTGATTTTACTGATACATCAACTGCAGGCACTTCAGTCATCACAACTTGGGCCTGGGATTTCGGTGATGGCAATACCAGTACTGTGCAAAATCCACAGTACACCTATAGTACGGCAGGAAGTTATAGCGTTTCATTAACCGTTACGACGGCTGATGGCAGCGATGCGATAACAAAGACTGATTTAATTACGGTTAATCCTGCACTCGTATCCGTTAAAGTTGCAGTTGTTGATACAGATGGTGTCTTGTTGCAAGACGTTGTTATTGAGTCAATTGACTTTGAGATATTGCAACAACAGACAGATGACTCGGGGACTGAGTTATCTGTAACGCCGAATACCACAGATGGCGTATTCAATGTGTCTAAGGCAGGGTATCTCACTAATTATCTCTTTATGGAAGGTGTTGGTGTCAATCAAAGTCTCAATATCGTACTAAAAGAAAAAGCCGAGCCTATTGTTTTCAATGCATTTTTCGGTGGCAATTTTTTTGGGCCTGATGGCACTAGTGTCGGAATACCACCAGAAGCCTTGCGTCGTGCTGACGGCTCGATAGTTACCGGCGAGGTTGAATTATATATAACACCCATCGATATTAGTGATGAACGAGAAGTAGGCGCATTTCCGGGTAGTTATTACGGCACAGATGGTATAGGTGAGCCACAAGACAGTTTATTCTCGTATGGGGTATTCGACATAACCTTTGAGGAAAATGGCGTTGAGCTGCAACTCATCGATGATACATTAGCCACATTAATCTTGCCTCTGTATGCCACAAAATCATATGAGAATGCAGATTTAGTCGTTGGGGATGTCATCCCACTATGGTACTTAGATGTCGAAACGGGTCTTTGGATGTATGAAAGTGACGGCCAGGTAATAGCGGACCCCATAGCGCCTAATGGACTAGCATTAGAAGCAACCACTTCACATTTTACAACATTCAACTCTGACATTAACCCACCGGGATTAGGGCGTGGTGCCCCCAGTAGTGGTGGCTCGAATAATTATGTCTGTAATATGAGTATTGACCTTATTGGCGCAAATATAGATGAAAAATATTTGTACACTATTGCCTATTCTCGTGCGGGTTGGCCAGCATCAAAGAATAGTCGTTTTTTTACTTTTGAAGGAAACCCCTTAGGGCAAAACATTCTGCGTGGGTTCTACGTCACTACAACGGTTTCAAATGGTGAGGTAGAAGGTAGCACATCATTCTTCTGTGATGGTTCTAATATTAATAGAACGATTACACTCGGCGAGCAAGCGCCTGTCATTATTGACTTCAACTTGCGTGTTGAGCCAGTTTTTGACCGCGATAGTAATGGTCAATCTGAAGTCATATCAAATAACATTTATGTTGGTGGCTATTGGGTGGGTGCGCAGCTTGGTACAATTGAATCAGACTTATTAGCTACGCCATATATATTGTCACGTGGTATCTACCAAGAGACGGAATACAATTCGAGTGACCCTTCACAAGCATTCTGTTCTTTGACGGTTGCTAATGACTTTGGTCAAGAAGATATTACATCATCGGTGAACTATATAGCTGAACAACCACCTGTTTTGGGTATTGCCTATGCTTACTTTGAACAAGAAGCTAATCTAACCATTGTCTCATGGGTAAATGTTGAAGGGCTTGATAGCGTAGAGGTTTATTATATGGAAGACATATCTGATCACATATTAAGGCGAGTTGGTATGAGTTGTCCTAAACTTGTTAGGCAAGTTAACTAACCATGGACTAATGGATATGAAAAACATTGCAAAACAATCTGGACTAACTTTATTAGAAGTCGCGGCAGTTATTGCTGCATTAGCTGCGTTATTGGCAGTGCTGGTGGCGCTAGTCAATGAAACCAGCGACAACGCACGAAGAACGGCCTGCTTAAGCAGCATGGATAACGTTATTAATATGAATACTGTGTGGGCATCTACCATTACCCCGCAATCACCGAATGGCGACAACATTTTGTGCGATGCAGCAAAAACCGCCGTTGACGCATGGAATGCACAATGTGACAAAGTGATGACTAGCTTGCCTGGCCCAAAAGCCTGCTCCTAGCTGTTGTATTAAGCCGTAATCTTGTATGAAGTAAGGGGATTGATGTCGTTTAGCTGTTTATC
>JAOMVH010000188.1 GCA_028356795.1 Aliiglaciecola sp.
CTCGTTCACATAAAAAATGCAAAAACACAGCCAAACGAAACTGCTTTACCTTTTCAGTTAATGTGAGTTTTTGTGCAAGCATAACGTAGTCATATGTAGTTATAAAACTGACGTAATTATAGTCAATTTTTGGAGGATCAAATTCTATTTAGTCCTTTTTGATCAACCGATAATTCGATTCTATGGTTCAAAGGTCACGTCTATTTATTTGTGACTAAGAGAAACCCACAATGACTAAGGAAATTGATACAGAAGAAGTAAATGCATTGGCGGCTGAAATTGAGGCTGCGTTGTATAAAGAGTTTGGCCCGTTACTGTTTGGTAAGGCGTTGTATGCAGCTTTAGGTTATCCCTCGGGTGATGCCTTTAGGCAAGCGCTTTCACGTAAAACAGTACCGATTGAAACGTTTGAAATAGAAAAGCGTAGAGGTCGCTTTGTGCTAAGCAAAGATGTCGCTATATGGCTAGCGCATCAACGAATTAACATTAAGGAGAAATAGGATGAAGTGATAGAAAAGTAACGTATTAATAATGACGCAGAAACAAAAAAGCCCCATGAGCGATAACTCACAAGGCTTTTAAATACTTTATCGAATATCGAGTCCGATTAAGTAATTGTTGTTCATAGTGTGCTGGCTGTCAAGTAGCTTATTGCTACTTGAGCCACTATGGATACCTGCGTCTTTCTTTTAAAAAATAGAAAGAGGCAATTATGCTAAACATTACTAAAATTCGAGCGGTGTTAAAAACCGCTTTTGTCATGCCACATGCATCACAAAGCCAAATCGCTAAACTCACTGAGTGCTCTCGTCAGTCTGTTGGACGACTGCTCAAAAAGGCTAAAAAGCAAGAGCTTAGTCATGTCGTTGCAGCGCAATGTAAAAACAGCGAAATTATTGAGCTGCTGTACCCCACGATACATACTAAATCAGGCAATAAGCGACAGCCTAATTTTGAAAAGCATTACTTAGAGTCCATAAAACCAAGAGGGCAAGGAAAATCTACCACGGTTTTATATTTAGAGTATCACGCCGAAAATCCTGATACTGCATACAGTAAAACGCAATATTTTTACTTAGTGCGTAAGTTCCTAAAAAAATGCCGTTTAGCGATGCGCCAGCGATATTATGGCGGTGAAATTTTATTCATCGACTATGCAGGAACAAAAGTTAAATACTCTCAAAATGGAGAGCATATTTGGCTTAAAGTTTTTGTTACATGTTTTGGTGCATCTAAAAAATTGTTTGCTTTTGCTACTGCTAGTGAACGGACAATAGATTGGATAAATGGCTTAACTCGGGCGTTAAATTATTACGGTGGTGTGCCAGAGGTTATTTCAATTGATAATGCTAAAGCACTCGTTACTAAACCTGGGCTACAGCCTGTTTTAGTAAAAAATTTAGCCTTGTTTGGCGAACATTACAATTGCATCATCGATAGCTGTCGAGTAGGCAAGCCACAAGATAAAGCACTTGTTGAGCTAGGTGTGAAATTTATCAAGCAACGCATCTTAATACCGATGAATTGTGACTTTACCTTCCATAGTATTAATGAGCTAAATGATCACCTATGTGCTGAAGTTGAGAAGCTCAATAATAGCCCATTCCAAAAGCTTAATTTTACTCGCAATGATCTGTTTGAACAAGTTGAAAAGAGTGCGCTTGCACCGCTACCTAGACAACGATTTGATGCCCTCTTTGACTTTAAAACCCATAAAGTCCCTCCAACTTATCATGTTGAAGTTGATGGTCACGAATATTCTGTGCCATATAAGTCTGCTCATGAAACGGTCAATGTTTTAGTTACACAAACTCATGTTCGCATTGAGCATGATGGTGACAGCGTTATTGAGCATTTACGCAGTGATGAAATTAACGGCTTTACTACCGTTCCTACCCATATGCCGCCACAGCATCAAGCTGAAGCGCTTAAAACCCGAGATACGTATATTGAGTGGGCGTCAAGCATTGGCGAAAATGCATTGAAATATGTGCAGAAGCTCTATGTTAAAACGAAAAACCCTCATTCTCGTGGCGTTGCAAAACAGTGCCAAGACCTAATGAACACATTAGCTTTTGAGTCACATGAAAAACTTGAACGTGTATTTGATTATGCACTTAAAAATAAGATTAAACCCGCGAATATTCGACTTGTTTTAAGCACCATTGAAGATCTTACCCCTTCTGATGTTCCAGTATCTTTACTTGTACATAAAAACGTTCGTGGCAAACAAAATTATGGAGTTCGTGATGAAAATTAAAGATAGTGTCAAAGCAAAATTGATTGAACTTAAATTGTCTGCGTTATGGCAAGGTATTGAGCAGCAGCTTAAATCAACCCAGTATGATGAGTTGGGTTTTCTAGAGCGATTGGATGATGCGCTGGATTACCTAGTTGTTGACGTAAATAATAAACGCATTGATACGTTACGCCGACAAGCCAAGTTACGCTGGCCAAGTGCCCAAATTAGCGATTTAAAGTTTGATCTACAAAAAGGGTTAAAGAAAACGGTCGTTGCGAATTTAGCAGAGCTTAAATGGATTGACAGTAATCAGCACATTGTTATTACCGGGCCAACAGGTACTGGCAAAACACACCTTGCGTGTGCATTAGCCAATAAAGCGCTTGATAATAAGGTATCGGTAGGATTTTTTCGTTTTAATGAGCTGTTGTTGCAATTGCTTGCTGCAAGCAAAAGCGATGAGCTGGTTAAACTGCGTAAAAAGCTTTGCCGTTATCGGCTACTCATTATTGATGATT
>JAOMVH010000189.1 GCA_028356795.1 Aliiglaciecola sp.
TGCTAATAACGAGCTTCCAGCATTACGGAGAAGTGCTATTGATAAATCTACATGTTTTAGGTGTTTTTTTCAGCAGCAACAATTTTTGTTATACTATGTAAATGCGGCGCTAACCCACGGGAATTAGCAAAGAAGCAAAGGGTTACGTGTCGATAAATGCTATTATGAGAGTGAAGGCGTTCAAAACCTGTCGTTGAGCGTATAAAACGATAAATAAAGTGGACAACTGAGCAACCATTGAATACGAATTGTTATCCCCCCGCCTTGACGCGCGACTTAATATTAAGGTGGGTTGGTTTAGATATAGTTCAACGTTCTTATTTTATTCAATGTTTTCATCAAAAGTACCGCTTAGTTATCAAACATAAACTACTCTTATACAAGTGTAGATACTTGGTCATCAGGTGGTGGAAATACAAAATGGACAAAGTAACCAAACTCGGTGTGTGCGCCACTGCTGTTTTAGGCTTGGTATTACCTCGCTTTTTAAATGCAACTGAAGTGACAACAATCTTTACTGCCGGCCCTCAAAAAAAAGAAGATGCCAGCCACGTTTTTTTTGTCGATTTAGCGACGATAGCGCTAGCCAAAAGTGGTGGTAATTATATCATTGAGCTTTCGCCATATGCCGGCCAAGGTCGAACAATAGAATTGATGGCGCAAAATAAAACATATGATTTTTTATGGAGTGCAAGCTCAACCGAACGATACGAAAAACTCCTACAGGTCAAATTTCCTTTATTTAAAGGTGGCTTGGGGTGGCGAGGGTCGATTATACGCAATGAGTTTTCCGGAGAATTTTCACGAATTCGTTCTATAAAGGAGTTATCAAAGTATGTTGCATGCCAAGGCTTACATTGGCCTGACGCAGATATCTTGACCCATGCTGGTTTGGCAGTTCAAAGAATGGAAAAATTTGATGATATGGTCAAAATGCTCGACTCTAAACGGTGTGACTATTTGCCTTTGAGTTTATTTGAAGGTAGAGCTGAACTTGCATTAATCCAACATCGTTATCCAGACTTAGTATTTTCTACCGCGTTGATACTGCACTACCCATTGGTGATGAACTTTTATGTCAGGCCTGACTATCCGCAATTGGCGACAGACCTATTGGTTGGGTTAAAAAAAATGGAAACGGAAAGTCGCGTGTTAGATTACCTTAAACGTCATACGTTGACCAAATCTGCCTTCCCACTAAGTCAATTTGAGGATTCGACTATCCTTGATATGGAAAACTCGGAGTTTACAGAACATCAACAGCTCGATAACTTTGCCCTGCATGCCCTGGGACCTACCCCCCATAATTAAACAGGTCCTTGGTTTTAGAGGTACAGAATGATATCGCCCTTGACTCGAATAAGAGATTTGTGGATTGATAATGTATCATCCAATGTTGAGAATATTGTAGTTTTGATAAATTAAGCAATTCATAATCGCTAGAGTTATTAAGCTGTTCAATATCGGCAAACGTATCGGATGAAAATTAACTATGTCTTTTGCCAGCCTTTTTCAATTCTGCTCTGAGAAACAGTTGTGTCAATCGGTAATCATTGCGGTGATGTTTGCGGTAACGATAAATCTTAACGCTTTTTGCGTTGCAAATAGAACGTGGGCTGATTAATGTTATGCGCGTGACAAAACTGCGCGATAGTCATATAGCTAGTTTCTTGAGCGTCGATGAGTTGTTGCCATGCTTGGGGGCTACGTCTAGTCATTGATATTCTCTCCTGTTTTCATAAATGATTAGATTCAAGGTGCTTAGCTTAGGAAAAGAAGAACGGTCTATTTTGATCGCTTACTTTAAAATCGCAGATGGGTTGTCCCATTACTGCTCCTTACCCTAGCATTATAACAATTCATATGGTTTTTCTGACTCGGCCAAGCAAAATGCCGCTACCAAATCACAGTTAGGTGGCCTACCGATTTCGTTTAAATCAATAGCTCTATCAATACATTCATGTAATTCGGAAATCACATTATTTTCAGTCGTTGATTCCGATGAGGCATAATGAACAACATACTCAGTTAAATCCCCCGCTATCGCCTCAAAAGGGTTGGGTTGTGGTTCACCAACCTCCCATAGAATAGTCAATTTCAACCTCCATGCAGATAACGCTTTGCTATGCGGAAAATAATGGTTGGCTATAATCGCGAAGCGATGGCCAACTGTTATTTTTCCGTTTAAGCAACTTGTTAGCTGTAGTTACTATATCAGACATCAATTCGTGGCATTTCGTGAAGCGGCTAAAACTAAAATAAATGCTAGTAATGCTGGCAATCCCTGTGTAAAAAGGATACTTGTCTTTGCGGTGATACCACCAAATATGCCTGCAACGATTACACAGGACAAAAAGAATATTTTGATGTCGAAGCGATTCTTGAACAACCCCCAAAACAGTCCTGCAGCAAGAAAACCGTTATAAAGCCCCTGATTCATAGCAAGCACTGAAGATGACTCTGCTACCTCAGGTGTCATTGAAAATATTTTTTGTCCAATTGGGTGATTCCAAAAAAACATCTCCAATATCAAAATTCCGACATGACTTATTGCTACCAAAAACGTGAAAATATTCGCCAATAAATTCATAGATATATACCCTTATTATTGTTCATAAATTTTAACGTTACTCTTGCCTGCTGCGAACAGCTAACGCCCCTATTAAACGGCGCAGACT
>JAOMVH010000019.1 GCA_028356795.1 Aliiglaciecola sp.
GGGTTACGATATCTAGCTTGCATTCTACGAGCTTGGAAATCGACCATATTCGAGCATGACGATATTTCTCGATAGGCATTTTGCGCAGGCAACCACACTTCCAAATCATAGGTTTTAGACGAACCAAAGCCCATATCGCCAGTGCATAACAACATTTTACGATAGGGTAATTCTAAAAGCTGCAATACTTTTTCAGCATGACCAGTAAGTTGCTCAAGTGCCTCGGCAGAATCTTCAGATTTAACTAACTGAACCAGTTCAACTTTATCGAATTGATGGTTGCGGATCAGTCCTTTGGTATCACGTCCATATGAACCGGCTTCACTGCGAAAGCACGGGGTATGAGCCGTCATTTTAATGGGCAAATCCGATTCGTTAAAAATTTCATCCCTTGCCATATTGGTCAGCGGAACTTCAGCGGTGGGAACCAAAGACAAGCCCTGCCCCTCTTCAGTGGCTGGCATTGTATGAAAAGCATCTTCTTTGAATTTTGGAAATTGACCGGTACCGTACATACTGTCTGCATTAACTAAATAAGGCACGTACATTTCCTGATAACCGTGTTCGGTGGTATGTAAATCGAGCATAAACTGCGATAACGCGCGATTTAAACGAGCGACCTGACCACGCATAACCACAAAACGAGAACCTGATAATTTTGCTCCGACTTCAAAATCCAAGCCCATATTCAGCGCTTCAGCCACATCAACATGATCTTTTACATCAAAGTCATAGGTTTTAGGCTCGCCCCAACGACTCACTTCAAGGTTATCATCTTCATTGGTACCAACGGGAACTGAATTATCGGGAAGATTAGGAATGCCGTTTGAAAACTCATTGATATCTTCAAGAAGCACCGATAACTCTGCTTTCGCCGCATCTAATTCATCACCTAATTTACCTACCTCAGCAAGCAATGGTGCGATATCTTCACCTGCGGCTTTTGCTTTGCCGATCGATTTAGAGCGCACATTTCGCTCATTTTGAAGTTCCTGGGTTTTAACTTGTAAGTCTTTGCGACGAGATTCAAGGGCATTAAATGCGTCAACATCAAGGGTGTAACCACGGCTTTTTAATTTTTGTGCCGTGACTGCGATATCATTTCGTAAGTGTTTAGGATCTAACATGTTTGAGTTATAAACCTTTCGCCAATTGCATTCCTAGCCATGCTGCTGTTAAGCAGCAGACTAAATTCATTAAAATATTGAGGACGCCTTTTATCCACATTCCTTGTTGCAACAGTAGCAAGGTATCTACTGAAAACGTTGAGAACGTGGTAAGAGCGCCAAGAAAACCGATCCCGACCGTTGTTCGCCATAAGACGATTTCGATTTGCCCTTGTTCAATCAATGAATAAACCAAACCAAGACAAAACGAGCCAATCACATTGACCAGTAGTGTACCAAAAGGGAAGCCTTTACCAAACCACTGGAGCATTAATTGCGACAGAAAAAATCGCAAACAGGCGCCTGCCGCTCCACCTATTGCAATATAAACATATATAGCAACACTGTTAGTCACTGTTGCTCCTTTTATTAGTACTATTTTGGTCTAGTTCTCTTAAGTAGTTAAGCTTTGCTTTGATTTGTTTTTCTACTCCGCGATCAACCGGTTCGTAAAATCGCATATCAACAAGTTCACTGGGTAGGTACTGTTCGCCGGCCGCATAAGCGTTAGGCTCATCATGAGCGTATCGATATGAGGCTCCGTAACCAAGATCTGACATTAAGTTCGTAGGCGCATTACGCAGATGATGAGGCACTTCATGGTCAGGTTGCTCTGCTGCAACGCGGCTTGCTGCTTTGAAAGCCGTATAAACAGCGTTGCTTTTTGCAGCACTTGCGCAATATATCGCAGCTTGAGCAATCGCTCGTTCACCTTCAGCTTTGCCAACCCGGTGATAAATATCCCAAGCATTCAAACAAACTTGCATGGCGCGCGGGTCAGCATTACCAATATCCTCTGTAGCAATTGCCAATAAACGACGAGCGATGGTCAATGCATCTGCGCCGCCATTTAACATTCTGGCGTACCAATATACTGCACCATCAGGAGACGAGCCTCGAACGGACTTATGGAATGCCGACAGCATGTCATAAAATTGGTCGCCACCTTTATCGAATCTTGCAATTTTATCGCCAAGCGCCTCAGCCAAAATCTCAATCGTAACGACACCTTTATTAGCAAAGTCTGCGCTAAGCTCAAGGTAATTAAGTAATCGACGAGCATCTCCGCCAGCTAAATCGATGAGCCGAGTTTTTGCATCACTATCAATGGATATCCCTTGTCTACCTAGACCACGATCATGGTCGTTTAAGGCAACGTTTAATACATCAGCTAAATCACTTTCATTTAAGGATTGTAACAAGTACACCCGTGCTCGAGAAAGCAGTGCGTTATTTAGTTCAAATGAGGGGTTCTCGGTAGTAGCGCCAATAAAGGTAACAGTGCCGTTTTCAATATATGGCAAAAAGGCATCTTGTTGGGATTTATTGAAACGGTGAACTTCATCTACAAACAATATGGTGCGTTTACCGCGCATACCTGCTTGTTGTTTTGCCATTTCAATGGCTGCGCGTATTTCTTTAACACCCGATGTGACGGCAGAAATTCGTTCTATGTGGGCATCACAATGGGAGGCCACCAATTCAGCAAGAGTCGTTTTACCGGTGCCCGGTGGTCCCCACAGAATCATTGAATGGACTTGGCCGTTTTCAATAGCCTTACGCAGAGGCTTGCCGGAACCGACGATATGTTGCTGACCAAAATATTGATTAATTTTTACCGGACGCATTCTCGCTGCTAATGGCGCAAACGACTCACTCGTCCCCAGATCTAACTCCATGATCAGCGTTGGTCATCCATTTCAAAACCCTCAGGCAATGCAAATACAAACACATCATCAGTGATCGTTTGATTCTGTTCTATGTTTGAAAACTGTAATGCGCTGATTTGTTGTTGACGATCGATAAATCGAAGAGAGCTGAGAACACCTTGTTTATCAAACTGTAAAATTAATCGCGCGATTTGTGATTCAGGATTCAACGCTTCGATAACGTATTCGTCATTTAATAAATGAATACTGAAATCTTGCCAACTCGTGTTATCTGGATCAGTTAATAGAACAACCGGGTTGTTAGCCACAGACTGAGCTTGTTGAACAGCCGTAACCTGCTCTACGAATGGATCTACGTACCAAAGTGTTTGGCCATCAGCAATCATTTGGTTTTCATCAGGTTCAATCACTTGCCACAACATTAGATTTGGTTGCTTGAGTGATAGCTCTCCGCCGGACTCTTGCAGTAGCTCTCCCTGCGCGTCGTTAACCGTTTGTTTAAATTGCGCTTTGAATGTTTTTAACCCTTTTAAAAGGGCTTTTAACGATACAGCCGCGTCGTCACTGGCACTATCTTCATTAGACGCAATAGCAGCGCTTGCGTCAGCACCACTTTCAAGGTTTTGTGCCTTTACAACATTGAAAAACAATATTGATGGGATAATGATTGCCCATAGTTTCCGGCTAACTTTCATGTATTAATCCTTCGGTGGTGGCGGCGCTAATACTTCACGCGTGCCATTATGGCCCGCTGCACTTACGACGCCACTTTGTTCCATTTGTTCAACTAATCGTGCTGCTCGATTGTAACCAATTCTGAATTTCCGTTGCACACTTGACACTGACGCCCGTCGAGATTCGGTAACAAACGAGACAGCTTCATCATAAAATGCGTCGAACTCTTGGTCAGCGCCTTCAGGTTGTTCACCGGGTAGCAAAACTTCGGCACTGCTTTCGCCATTGAGTATTTCATCGATATAATCAGGCTCACCACGTTTTTTCCAATCTCCTACAACCGCGTGTACTTCATGATCGTCAACAAAAGCACCATGAACACGAGTAGGAACACCGGTACCGGGAGGCAAATACAACATATCCCCCATGCCTAACAAGGATTCAGCACCTTGTTGGTCAAGGATGGTCCTAGAATCTATTTTGGATGAGACCTGAAAGGCAATACGAGTTGGAATATTTGCTTTAATCAGACCGGTAATAACATCCACAGATGGCCGTTGTGTGGCTAAAACCAAATGAATCCCAGCTGCACGGGCTTTTTGAGCAATACGAGCAATGAGTTCCTCTACTTTTTTCCCCACAATCATCATCATGTCGGCAAACTCATCCACCACCACGACAATTGCAGGCAACTTTTCTAAATCAGGGGCGGTTGTTTCCATACTCTCTTCAAATTTCCACAGAGGATCTTTGATAGGCTCACCAACTTCTATCGCTTTTTTAATTTTAGCGTTATAGCCTTTTAAGTTTCTGACACCCAAAGCTGACATTAGTCGATATCGGCGTTCCATTTCACCAACACACCATCTTAACGCGTTAGCGGCTTCTTTCATGTCAGTCACGACTTCTGAAAGCAGATGGGGTATGCCTTCATAGACAGATAATTCAAGCATTTTAGGATCAATCATGATCATGCGAACGTCTTCAGGTGAAGACTTGTATAATAAGCTTAAAATCATGACGTTTACGCCGACCGACTTTCCTGATCCCGTCGTACCTGCCACCAACAAATGGGGCATTTTGGCTAAATCTACAATCACAGGTTGCCCTGAAATATCGGCTCCCAATACCATGGTTAATGGTGATTCGTTACCTTGGAAAGCTTGACACTCTATGACTTCACTGAGTCGTACCATCTCTCTATTTTTATTCGGCAGCTCAAGACCTATTACTGATTTACCCGGAATGACTTCCACTACCCTTACTGACATCGCTGACATTGCGCGGGCTAAATCTTTCGCAAGTCCAGTAATTTTACTGACCTTAACGCCAGGCGCTAAATCCAACTCAAATCGAGTGATAACCGGCCCTGGATAAACACCAACAACTTGTGCTTCGATATTGAAATCCAACAATTTCTCTTCAACTAAGCGTGATACACCATCCAGTTCTTCTTGGGAGATGGGGTTTTTAACTTTATCGGCTCTGTCCAACAGTTCAAACGAAGGCAACAGTCCCAGTGCCTCGGGAGCCTCATGACCACTTGTAGCATGATTAACACTTGTGTGAGTTTGCTTGGCAGGCTCGTTAATTACTATTTCTTCATCAGCATTGAAACTAGGCTCGATAAGTTCAACGTTATCTTTATTTATTTGTTCATCCGCTTTTGCAGGCGATTTTTTGCCAACAATCTTATTCCTAAGTTCAGCCACAGACAAAATACTAGGTGATGTTCTACCCTCTTCCGCAAACACCTCATTGGGTATCACAATATCTTGTTCATCTGTACTGTCATTTTTATCAACCGCTTTAAAAGCAGTGATTTCGACTTCTTCAGCCGGTTGTTCTTGTTTACTGGGCTTAAACGTCAATCTAGCAATCGGGCTATGCTGTATTCGTTTTGGAACGCGAGATACAAACACACCAGACGCTATGCTTAACTCACCAATTTTGTCGACCACTGTTAACAGAGAAATACCCGTTACCAATGTGATTCCGGTGAGCAAAAAACATAACAATAGAAGCGTAGTACCTACCAAACTGAAATACGGAATGAGTGAGCTGCTAACCACGTCACCTACCATACCACCGGCAGAGAAATGATATATATCATCGAAATTGATGCTCAAGATCCCAGATACTCCAACTAAAAAGAGTATTGAGCCAATAATTCTTAAGCCAATAGTGAGGTAGTCAATCTCAACAAGTTGTTTCACTTGTTGAAACAAGAACCAACCGGTAAAAGCAATTAAAAATGGCAATATATACGCAAATCGGCCAAAGCTGAAAAATAACACATCAGAAAACCAGGCACCAATTGGGCCAACCCAATTGTATATCTCCCCTTGAAACCCCGCCTGACTCCAACTTGGATCTGCGGCATTAAAAGAGGCAAGTGCTAACAAAATGAAAAAAGCAAATGCACACGACAGTATCATGCCCACTTCCAAAATTCGTTGTATCCCTGTAAGTCGCGCCATAGTTTATCTATATAATTCACTATTATTTTTATACTGTTACTTTACCAGTGAAGCGTTGTAAATCCTAGACAAAGGACGCTTCAACCTGAGCTTAACTGCTTTTTATTTAAGATTGATTTTAATTTGACCAGTGTGTTTAACTTCCTCCATAACGACATAAGTGCGTGACTCACTAACCCCTGGCAATCTAAGTAAAGTATCACCCAATAATTTCCGGTAACTCGACATGTCAGCTACTCTGGCTTTTAGTAAAAAATCAAAGTTTCCACTCACTAGGTGGCATTCTTGAATATCATCGTGTTTTTTTACCGCAGCAGAAAATTCTTCAAAAATATCAACGCTGGTTTTGGTTAGTGTGATTTCAACAAAGACCAACATCGCCGCCCCTAACTTATGCGGATCAACTTGTGCAGAATACCCTGTGATATACCCTTGCTGCTCAAGACGCTTAACCCTCTCAAGACAGGGACTAGGACTTAGCCCGACCTTTTTGGAAAGTTCAACATTGCTCAACTTGCCATCTTTTTGAAGTGCAATAAGGATATTTCGATCTATCCTATCTAGGTGTTTTGGCGTCTTAACTAACATTACTTAATTCTGTAAAAATTGGTATTGACGGTAGTATATCCCGTTAAACCTCAAAATACAGCATAACAGTTTTTTAATTGTCGCCTATACTTCGGCTTTATTTTGAACAACCCACTTTAAAGGATGGCAACATGATTATTGGCGTACCAAAAGAAATTAAAAATCACGAATATCGTGTAGGATTAACTCCAGCCGCGGTAAAAGAATTTGTCATTCATGGTCATGAAGTGTTGATTGAAGATAATGCAGGCTCCGCTATCGGGTTTGATGATCAACAGTTTATTGATGCTGGAGCCAGTATTATTGCCTCGGCTCAAGAAGTGTTTGAACGCGCTGAAATGATCGTTAAAGTAAAAGAGCCACAACCCAATGAATGTAAGATGCTAAGGGAAGGTCAAACTCTTTATACATACTTGCACCTAGCCCCGGATCCGACACAGACCAAACTGCTGGTTGAATCAGGCGCAACTTGTATTGCTTATGAAACCGTTACTGATAATCGCAATGCCTTACCATTGCTTGCTCCAATGAGTGAAGTAGCTGGACGCATGGCAGTACAAGCTGGTGCACATTACCTTGAAAAAGCACAAGGTGGTAGCGGGACACTTTTAGGCGGAGTACCAGGAGTAGCACCAGGAAAAGTATTGGTAATTGGTGGCGGTGTTGTTGGTACGAATGCCGCAAAAATGGCGATTGGACTTGGCGCAGATGTCACCATACTCGATCGTTCATTACCTAGATTAAGAGAACTAGACGACATTTTTGCGAATCAAGTGAAAACAGTATACTCAACCATTGATGCCATAGAATACTATTCATCAAAAGCTGACCTTGTTGTAGGCGCGGTACTAATACCAGGAGCAGCGGCACCTAAGCTTCTTACTCGCGAACATATTACCAATATGAAAGAAGGCTCAGTGGTAGTTGATGTTGCCATTGACCAAGGTGGTTGTTTTGAAACCTCTAAAGCGACAACTCACCAAGATCCGGTCTACATCGTTGATGGTGTAGTACATTATTGTGTAGCAAATATGCCTGGTGGTGTGGCACGCACCTCCACAATGGCATTGAACAACGCCACATTGCCATTTGGTTTAGCTCTTGCTGACAAAGGACCAAAGCAAGCTATGTTGGATAACCCTCACCTTCTTAATGGATTAAATGTTCACAAAGGAAAAGTGACTTATAAGGCAGTTGTTGATGCCTTAGGTGAAGAACTCAACCTAGAATACATGGATGCAAGTGCTGCATTAGAAATATAACCTTCTATTAGATGCTAAAAAGGCTGCCCAATTTGGCAGCCTTTTTTTTAATGAGTAAGATTAAATTGAAGCATTAATGTTTATCAATGCTTCCAACGGGTTAGTGGCTTTGGTAATTGGCCGGCCTATTACCATGTAACTTACACCCGCTTGAATAGCGTCTGGCGGCGTCATTATTCTTTGTTGATCACCCTTATCAGAGCCTATTGGTCTAATCCCTGGTGTTACCAACAAGAAATCTTTACCTAATTGTTCCCTTAAAATTGAAGCCTCTTGAGCAGAACAGACAACGCCATCTAAACCTGAGTTTTGCGTCATTTTGGCTAGGGACAAAACATGTTGTTCAGGTGTTTTATCTATTCCAATCGCAGAAAGTTGAGATTGGTCCATACTGGTTAAAACAGTAACGGCAATCAACTTTGGACGCTGATCTCCTAACACTTCTAATTCCCTTTGCGTGTGTTCCATCATTTTGGGACCACCAGATGCATGTACATTTAACATCCACACACCTAAGTCAGCAGCCGCTAAACATGCTTTTGCTACCGTATTAGGAATATCATGGAATTTGAGGTCTAGAAATACATCAAAGTTACGATTAACCAGTTCTTTGACAAACTCTGGTCCAAAGTAGGTAAACATTTCTTTGCCTACTTTTAACTTACATTGACTATTATCTAACTGACTAACTAAATTAAGTGCTTCGTGCTTGTTATCAAAATCTAAAGCAACGATAACTTTCGGATCTGGCATAATAACTCTATTCTCCATCTAACCCTTTTATTGGCTTAACCACTCCCCACTTTTTACAGCTAGGACACAGCCAATGAATTTGACGCCCAGAAAACCCACAGCTATGACATCTGTATTTTGGGCGTAGTTTTATTTGCTCTTCAACTAACCCCTTTACCATGGTCAAACTTTCCTTGGTCTTGTCATCTACTTCATCTTCAATGAAAAACCCCATTAGCGTTCTAAACCCTTTCATAGTGGGCGTTTTAGATAATTGTTCAAACAGAACTTTCTCTGCCTCTTCTGTACTCTTATTCTTAGCAATTAATCTGACTTTAGCTAAATACGAAGTTGCACATTGCTGCCAATACTGTTCCAGTAACCCGTCTAACTGTTCATCACTATTTAGCTCTTTAGTACATTTTTCCAGTAGAGGTACCGCCTCACTGAACCAACTGACATCACGAATTGGCACTTCTTTTAAATAATTGAATGCTTGTTGGTAATCATTTTGTTTAATAGCCAACTCCCCCAAAATTAACCAGGGTCTAACAGCGTGTTCATCACAGGTTATGGCTTTTTGCAAAGATGACTCAGCGTCTCCATATTCTTCACTTTTAATTTTTTTAAGGGCTTGTTCACAATAAAAATGTGATATTCGATTGCACAAATCATCACTATCACCGTGGCAATTCATCATACGTTCACCCAATTCTATTGCGCGATCCCATTCTTTGGTTGTTTGATAAATACTGAACAATTGTTGTTGTGCATCGAGAAAGTGTTTTTCACTATCTAGCAACTGTAAAAATGCATTTTCAGCTCTTTCCAGAAAACCTGCGAGCATATAGTCTTTGCCTAATTCACGTAGCGCTTGTAAGTTTTGGCTCTCTGATAGTTCAGCTTTACTGACTAAGTTTTGGTGTACTCTAATAGCACGGTCCAATTCTCCACGATGCCGAAAGAAGTTACCCATAGCGATATGTGTTTCGACAGTATCACTGTCTAAATTAATCATTTTCATTAAGGTATCAACCGCTTTATCGGGTTGATCAGAAAGAAGGAAGTTTAAACCTCGATAATAGTGTCTCGATAAGATACTGGATTGTTTTCTTTGCGCCTGTCGAACACTATTGCGTCCCATAACGTATCCATAACTGGCAGCAACGGGAAGTAATAAGAAGAGGAGTTCAAGCATTGTAATTAGCGACTTTCAGGTGAAATTTGGCGTTGTTGTTTTTGCAATCGCCCTATTCGCCACTTCATTTTTAACCAAATTAATATGAACACGAGACTACTCAATAATGCCCCCGTGGCAAAAAAGAGCATTAATAACATTGAAAGCCGTAATTCAATTGTCGATAGTAAATAATCAAATATGATGGCCTGATCATTTTTTGCACCTAGCAAAGCAGCGACTAAAGTAATAATAAGTAAAATAACGACAATCAAAAATAGCTTCAATCTTTCATCCTTTAATGTATTTTGAATCAGACAAGTATAAACGCGTAGATATAATACCTAACATATAGGCAATTTGTCACCCAAACAAAAACGGCACTCTTAATTGAGTGCCGTTTTTTAAATCTTTAAAGCATTTTAGTGAGTTAGCCCTTCATTTACGCGTTCACGTAGCTCTTTACCTGGCTTGAAATGTGGAACATATTTGCCATCAAGTTTAACGGTTTCTCCAGTTTTTGGATTACGTCCAACTCGTGGCGCGCGATAATGAAGAGAAAAACTTCCGAAACCTCGAATTTCTATGCGATCACCTTTTTGAAGGGTTTGCGCCATTTGCTCAAGCATTTCTTTAATCGCTAGTTCTACATCCTTAGCAGGAATGTGACGCGCTTTGTCGGCAAGTCTTTCAATAAGTTCAGATTTGGTCATAAATACCCTCCGTTAATAAAAAACAGTATACCGATGAGACTAATAAACAGGTGTAGAGTTCCCACACCTGCTTACTTTAACTTACTCTTCGCCTTTCGCAGCTTTGAAAGCTTCAGCAAATGCGTTAGTAAATCCAGCATCGTCTTGCTGTTGATTTACTTTGTCCATTGCTTCTTTCTCGTCTGCTTGATCCTTCGCTTTAACTGATAAGTTAACAACGCGGTTCTTACGATCGACGCCCATAAATTTAGCTTCGATATCGTCACCTACGTTTGCTACTTCAGAAGCATCTTCTAGACGCTCAACAGTCAAATCGCCAACGCGGATGTAACCATCAACTTCTTCAGATAAGTTAACTGTTACGCCTTTAGCATCTACAGCGGTAACCTTACCAGTAACGATAGCACCTTTCTTGTTATCTGTCAGATACTTATTGAACGGGTCTTCTTCAATTTGCTTAACGCCAAGTGAAATACGCTCACGTTCTGGGTCAACTTGAAGAACAACAGCAGAGATTTCATCGCCTTTCTTGTATTCACGAACAGCGTCTTCGCCAGTCTTGTTCCAAGAAATATCAGACAAGTGAACTAGACCGTCGATTCCACCGTCAAGACCGATGAAGATACCGAAGTCAGTGATAGACTTGATCTTACCGCTAACTTTATCGTTCTTCTCATGAGTTTTCGCGAACTCTTCCCAAGGATTAGCTTTACACTGCTTAAGACCTAGAGAAATACGGCGACGTTCTTCGTCAATTTCAAGAACCATAACTTCAACCACGTCACCTAAGTTAACAACTTTAGATGGGTGAATGTTTTTGTTAGTCCAATCCATTTCAGAAACGTGTACAAGACCTTCAACACCGTCTTCGATTTCAACGAAACAACCGTAGTCAGTAAGGTTAGTAACCGCACCAGATAATTTAGAACCTTCAGGATAACGATTAGCAATTTCTTGCCAAGGATCGCTGCCCATTTGCTTCATACCTAATGAAACACGAGATTTTTCTTTGTCAAACTTCAATACTTTAACGTTGATTTCGTCACCAACGTTTACGATTTCACTTGGGTGCTTAACACGCTTCCAAGCCATATCGGTAATGTGAAGTAGACCGTCTACACCGCCCAAGTCAACGAACGCACCGTAGTCAGTAAGGTTCTTAACGATACCTTTAACTTCATGACCTTCTTCTAGATTAGCAAGGATTTGGTCACGTTCTGCACTGCTTTCTGCTTCGATAACTGCACGACGAGATACAACCACGTTGTTACGCTTAGCGTCCAACTTGATTACTTTAAATTCTAATTCTTTACCTTCTAAGTGCGTTGTGTCGCGAACTGGGCGAACATCAACTAGTGAACCAGGCAAGAATGCGCGCACTGTATTCACTTCAACTGTAAAGCCACCTTTAACTTTACCGTTGATTACACCAATGATGGTTTCTTTTTCTTCGTAAGCTTTTTCTAGTTCAACCCAAGCTTCGTGACGCTTAGCTTTTTCTCTAGAAAGGATAGTCTCACCAAAACCGTCTTCTACTGCGTCTAGTGCTACGTCAACCGTATCACCGATTGCAACTTCAATCGTGCCTTCAGCATTTTTGAATTGCTCAACAGGAATTGCGCTTTCAGATTTAAGACCTGCATCAACTAAAACGATATCTTTATCAATTGATACGATTGTACCCTTAACGATGGCACCTGGACGTGTTTCAAGTTCTTTCAAACTCTCTTCAAATAGATCTGCAAAATTTTCAGTCATAGCTTACTTTAATCAATACTTTTGTTTGTCATCCACGGAAAATCCAGTTAGCGTGGGGTTGTTATTCAAAACCAGAATTTCCTTATTCTGGGCAGTCGAGCATAAATTCAGAGATGAATAAGAGGACTAACCTTCCATTCTCTCACTTATAAATTTTTTAACCTTTTCAATCACTTGATTGACATCAAGATGAGTAGAGTCAAGCACTAAAGCATCATCTGCAGGGGCCAAAGGAGCGACCTTGCGGTTAGCATCTCTTTCGTCTCTGGCCTGAATGTCGGTCAAAAGGCGCGCAATATTAACATCATGGCCCCTCTCTTTCAACTGCTTATAGCGGCGCTGGGCGCGCTCTTCGGCGCTAGCGGTCAAAAATATTTTTACGTCTGCGTTAGGAAACACGACTGTGCCCATATCGCGACCATCTGCTACTAGTCCCGGAGCGTCTTTAAATGCACGCTGTCTGCGTAACAATGCTTCACGAATACGCGGTAAAGACGCGATTTGTGAGGCAATACTACCAATCTCTTCGGCACGAATAGAGTAAGTTACATCTTCGCCTTCAAGTACAATTTTGCTACCTGAATCGGTAGTTTCAAAATTCACATCTAAGCTACTAGCCAATGGTAACAAAGCACTTTCATCATCACTGGCAATTTGATGATGCACAGAGGCTATTGCTAAGACTCTGTATATTGCTCCACTGTCTAAGAAATTCCATCCCAACTCTTTAGCCAATTGAGTGCTAACCGTTCCTTTACCTGCCCCACTTGGGCCGTCGATGGTTATCACAGGTGATAATTGCATGCGCTCTCCTGAGCTATCTTAAAAAATCGCCGGAATTATACGCGTTAGAAAAGCATTAGCAATCTAAGACGCTCAATTAAACTGTATGCGGTTGTTTCTAAGCAAAATTTAAACCGAGTATGAGGAGAATAACGAGGCTATTCTAGATAGCCTCGCAGTTTGCAATATTACTGACAGATACTACTGAATCGTTCAAAGTAATCAGGAAAGGTTTTGGCAGTGCAACCAGGATCATTGATCGTAACAGGTGTGTCACTCAGTGCCACAAGCGAAAAGCACATGGCAATTCGATGATCATTGTATGTATCAATATCAGCGTGTTGAATTGATTTAGGCGCAGTGACTTCTATAAAATCGTGACCTTCTTCAACAACGGCGCCCACTTTTTTCAACTCTGCTGCCATCGCCGCAAGTCTGTCCGTTTCCTTTACCCGCCAATTGTAGATGTTACTCATACGTGTGGTGCCAGATGCAAATAGCGCCGTCGTCGCTATGGTCATTGCGGCATCAGGAATATGGTTCATATCCATATCAATCGCGCTAAGTGGCGCACCACTAACTTGAATAAAATCATCTCCCCAAACAACATCGGCACCCATTTTTTCTAGCACATCCGCAAAGCGAATATCACCTTGAATACTATTTTTACCGACACCCGTCACCTTGACTGTGCCACCCTTTATAGCGCCAGCGGCTAAAAAGTATGACGCTGATGAAGCATCTCCCTCGACTAAAAATTTTCCGGGTGAACGATAGGTTTGTTGGCCTTTGATGATAAATGTTTTGTAATTGTTGTTTTCTACTTGTACCCCAAATTGAGCCATGGTGTGCAAAGTTATATCAATATAGGGCTTAGATACTAATTCGCCTGTTATCTTTACTTCACTGTCACCATCAAATAAAGGTGCAGCCATTAAAATTGCAGTCAAAAATTGACTAGACACACTGCCGTCAACATGAATTTGCCCACCACTTAGCTGACATCCATTAATGGCTAAAGGTGGAAAGCCATCGTTTTTTAAATAGGTTATGTCAGCACCGGCTTCTCTTAGGGCATCTACAAGCGCGCCAATGGGTCGTTCCTCCATGCGAGGTTCACCGGTAAGTGAAAACTTTCCATTTGAAGCTGCTAGTGCTGCGCACAAAGGTCGCATAGCCGTACCAGCATTGCCTAAATATAGCTCTTTAGGGTCACTACACTTAAATGCACCAGCATTACCAAACACTTTACATTGTGTTTTATCATCGTTTAATACGTAACGAATCCCGAGGCTTGTTAGTGCGTCTAACATGTGTCGTATATCATCACTATCTAACAAATTAGTTAGCGTTGTTTCACCATCAGACAAGGCAGCTAATAACAAAGCGCGATTAGATAAGCTTTTAGAGCCAGGTACATTGACGGTGCCATTCACTGCCTTAATTGGCGTTAAATGAAGTTGCTGCATGGTCTAGCCATTCCTCTTTTCAAAATCTTTCATAAAATTAACTAATGCTTGGACACCGGCTAATGGCATCGCATTGTATATACTGGCACGCATTCCACCAACACTGCGGTGTCCCTTGAGAGCCTTTAATCCGGCCTGTTCAGCTTGTTGCAAAAACATGCCATCAAGAGTGGGATCTGCGAGGTGGAACGGAACATTCATTCGAGAACGATACTCGCTAGCAATATTGTTACTGTATAAATCCAGGTTATCGATTGCTCCATATAACAACTCGGCTTTTTGTTTATTGGCAGCTTCGATATTGTCTACTCCACCTTGTTCTAACAACCACTCGAACACCAACCCGGCTAAATACCACGCAAATGTCGGTGGGGTGTTATACATAGAGTCGTTTTTAGCGATTAGGTCGTATCTTAATATCGAAGGTGTATCATCTCTGGCTTTATCTATTAATGATTCGTGCACAATGACTACAGACAAACCAGACGGACCAATATTTTTTTGTGCTCCACCATAAATCAAGCCATATTGATTTATATCTATTTTTCTCGACAAAATCGTAGAAGACATGTCAGCAACAACTGGCACACCTTGGGTATCGGGAACCCAATCCATTTCGAAGCCATCAACAGTTTCATTGGGACAAAAATGGAAATATGCCGCATCAGGATTAAATGACCATGTAGAGCGGTCTGGTAAAGTAATGATATTGTTTTCAACTACCGTTTGTGCAACGACGTTCGCTTGTTGATAATTGTTCGCTTCTTTAACCGCTCCTTTTGACCACGAACCTGTGACCAAATGATCTGCCGAATCGCCAAGCAGAGCAAGGTTCATAGGTACCGCGGAAAACTGCCCTCTCCCTCCGCCATGGGTAAACAACACGTGATAATCTTTAGGAATTGATAATAAAGTACGCAGATCATTTGTCGCCTTTTCCGCCAGCGCGATAAAAGGTTTACTTCGGTGACTCATTTCCATTACAGAGCACCCATGTCCCTGCCAGTCTAAAAATTCCTTTTGTGCTTTTAGCATTACCTCAGTGGGCAACATGGCTGGTCCAGCACTGAAATTAAAAACGTGACTCATAAACTTTATTTACTCCCCCAAAAAAAACGAGCGGTTAAACCGCTCGTTATTAACTGAACTTATGTTCGTAAACGTGCGATAAATAACTAATCAGATGAATCTGATTCAGCGTCGTTATCGTTTTCTACTGATGTTACAACATCGTCTGTTGACTCTAGGTTGATTGGATTACCGTCTTCGTCAAGTTCAACTTCATCAGACTCGATTTCATCGATACGTTGCAAGCCAACCACTTTTTCGTCTTCTGCGGTGCGAATCAATCGGACACCTTGAGTATTACGACCTACCGTTGAAACTTCATCGACGCGAGTTCGTACCAAGGTACCTTGATCACTGATCAACATTATTTCTTGGCCAGACACAACTTGAACTGCACCTACAACTGAGCCGTTTCGATCAGACACTTTTATTGATACTACGCCTTGAGTAGCACGGCTTTTTGCCGGGTAGTCTTCTAATGGTGTGCGTTTTCCGAAACCATTTTCTGTCGCGGTAAGAACGGCACCATCTCCTTTTGGAACGATAAGAGATACGACTCTCTGACCATCTTGCAGACGAATACCTCTAACACCAGTTGCCGTGCGACCCATGGGTCTTAACGCTAACAACTCATCACCAGTTTCAGGATCTCGTTTTACTTCACCTGTTTCTGCGTCTCGTTGTTTTTCATTAAATCGTACAACTTTACCCGCATCAGAAAATAACATGATGTCACTTTCACCATCGGTAATATCAACACCAATGAGCTCATCACCATCATTTAAATTAACCGCAATGATCCCGTTTGAACGAGGTCTAGAATATTGCGACAGTGCGGTTTTCTTAACGGTACCATTGGCAGTCGCCATCAATACATACTTGTCATCTTCAAATTCTTGGATCGGCAAAATTGCCGTAATCCTTTCATCTTCTTCTAACGGCAAGATGTTAACAATCGGACGCCCTCTTGCATTTCGACTGGCAAATGGCAATTGGTAGGTTTTCAACCAATATAATCGACCACGAGTAGAGAAACACAAAATATGATCATGGGTGTTGGCAACAAGCAGCTTCTCAATGAAGTCTTCATTCTTCATTTTAGTCGCTGATTTACCCTTACCGCCTCGCCGCTGAGCTTCGTAATCAGACAATTTCTGATATTTCACATACCCTTCTCTTGAAAGAGTCACGACCACATCTTCACGCTCGATTAAATCTTCCATATCGATATCGTGGGTAGCAGCTGTGATTTCAGTACGGCGTTCGTCGCCATATTCATCACGTACTTTTTCTAGCTCTTCCCGAATCACTTCCATCAGACGTTCTGGACTAGCTAAAATATGTAGTAACTCGGCAATTACGTCCAGTAATTCTTTGTATTCCGCAAGAATTTTGTCGTGCTCTAGGCCAGTTAATTTATGTAATCGTAAATCAAGGATTGCCTGAGCTTGAGGTTCAGTCAGGAAGTAGTCGCCATCATGAATACCATACTGCGGCTCTAACCAGTCAGGACGTGCAGCATCATCTCCGGCTCTGGAAAGCATCTCTGCGACGTCACCCAATGCCCATCCTCTTGCGATTAACGAGGCTTTTGCATCGCTGGGACTTTGAGAGGCTTTAATCAATTCGATAATTTCATCGATATTAACTAAAGCTATCGCTAGGCCTTCTAATATATGTGCACGATCACGAGCTTTCTTAAGCTCGTAAACGGTCCTTCTGGTAACCACTTCACGGCGATGCAGAATAAACGCTTCTAAAGCTTGCTTTAAATTGAAAACTTTAGGCTGGTTATTGTCCAGCGCGACCATGTTAATGCCAAAAACGGTTTGAAGCTGAGTTTGCGCATACAAGTGGTTCAGTAATACTTCACCTGACTCATTACGTTTCACCTCAATAACAATGCGCATACCATCTTTATCAGACTCATCACGAAGCGCTGATACGCCCTCGATTTTCTTTTCTTTTACCAGCTCTGCAATTTTTTCTATTAACCGAGCTTTATTTACTTGGTATGGGATCTCATGAACGATGATGGTTTCTTTGCCATTATCTTCTGTTTCGATCTCTGCTCTGGCGCGCATGTATATTTTACCGCGCCCCGTGCGATAGGCATCATCTATACCTTTTCGACCGCTTATCAATGCAGCAGTTGGGAAATCAGGCCCTGGTATATGTTGCATTATCTCTTCGATTTCCATATCTGGGTTATCGATGAGTGCAATACAGCCATTAACGACTTCAGTTAAATTGTGCGGTGGAATGTTGGTTGCCATACCAACAGCAATACCTGAAGAACCATTAACCAGTAAGTTAGGAACCTTGGTTGGTAACACATCAGGTATATGTTCTGTACCATCGTAGTTCGGCACAAAATCAACAGTTTCTTTATCTAAATCAGCTAACAATTCGTGGGCAATTTTTGCCATACGAACTTCGGTGTAACGCATTGCAGCAGCTGAATCGCCATCAACAGAACCAAAGTTACCTTGGCCATCAACTAGCATATATCTTAGCGAGAATGGTTGCGCCATTCGCACGATGGTGTCATACACAGCAGAGTCGCCATGGGGGTGATATTTACCAATGACATCACCGACAACACGAGCTGACTTTTTGTACGGCTTGTTGAAGTCATTTTTCAACTCGTTCATTGCAAACAGTACCCGTCTATGCACGGGTTTTAATCCATCACGTACATCTGGAAGCGCACGCCCTACAATTACGCTCATCGCATAATCTAAATAGGAGTTTTTGAGCTCTTCCTCAATATTGATGGGGAGAATTTCTTTGGCATTGTCAGTCATATACAGCCTTGTCCCTAATTTATTATTAGAATCTACTTATTTTACCGCTTTTACACACGGCTTAATAAGGTCGACTTCACTTATAGTGGGTTCGCTAAAATCGACTCAGGATTCTATCATTGAGAAAACAAAATAAACACCCGTGATCAGCTCATATAGTATGCAATTAATCATTTTTTTGGCATATCTAGCTAAATAATCTTCAACCATCCAATAATAAAACACTGGTTATCTGAAATTGGCACAGCTTATAATGGAATTAGACGAATTTACGGAGTTAACAATGACAGCTCAAAATGTGGATGCACAAGAGATACAAAAGTTTGCCGCTTTAGCGTCCAGATGGTGGGACTTAGAAGGTGAATTTAAACCTTTGCATGACATCAACCCATTACGTGCAGATTTCATCATGCAACACTGCAACGGAGTGTTTGACAAGTCACTAATTGATATTGGTTGTGGTGGCGGAATCTTGGCTGAATATATGGCAAAGCAAGGTGCAAAAGTCAGTGCTATCGATATGGCAGAGGAATCACTTCAGGTCGCCAAGTTGCATGGGTTAGAATCAAATATATCGGTAAATTATGAGCTCGTAACAGCAGAAAGTATGGCGGCTCAACACCCACAAAGTTTTGACATAGTAACTTGCCTTGAAATGTTAGAACATGTCCCGGATCCAGCATCTATTGTTAACGCATGTGCTAAATTCGTGAAACCTGGAGGCCATGTATTTTTCTCTACAATCAATCGTAATTTAAAGGCCTATCTCATGGCGATTGTTGGTGCAGAACAAGTCTTAAAATTAGTTCCCAGGGGGACTCATCAATATGAGAAGTTCATACAACCAGCGGAGCTATTAAAATGGGTCGATAATACCCCATTGGTAGTGAAACATATGACTGGACTTCACCTTAATCCACTTAGCCAACAATATTATTTGTCAGATCAAAATGTTGATGTGAATTATCTGGTACATTGTCGCGCAGCTGACGAGTAAGGAGCACAGCAGTTTTGATTCATTACGACGGAGTTTTATTCGATTTAGATGGCACATTACTGGATACCGCGCCAGATCTTGGTAATGCCTTGAATCATGTACTCACATTACACGATCTCATGCCATGTACCGCAGAACAATATCGACCGGTAGCTTCAGATGGTGCCAAAGGGCTTTTGCAAGTTGGTTTTGGGGAACAATTTATAGATATTGACTATGAGGCGGCTAGACAATCACTACTAGATTACTATTTCGACAATATTTGTGTAGACACTCAACCCTTTGACGGTGTAGTCGATTACCTTCAGAGACTAAATCAAAGGAAAATACCTTGGGGAATTGTTACCAATAAGCCCGGATGGTTGACTGAAAGCTTGTTAACACAGATCCCCATAATGAGTGACTGTGAGTGCGTTGTTAGTGGCGATAGCTATGAATTAAACAAACCCCACCCAATGCCTTTATTAAAAGCAGCTGAAAGCCTGAATTTGATACCTGAAAAAACTTTATACGTGGGCGATGCATTAAGGGACATTGAAGCAGCTAATTCAGCTAACATGAAAAGCGTTGCAGCACTTTATGGTTACTTGAAACACCCCAGTGAAGCTGATTCTTGGCAAGCAGACTTCACAATAGAGCACATTAACGAGCTATCAATCCTTAAATAACGCGTTAGTGGTAAGTTTTACTATTTTTGATGGTTAGCTTGCGCCATTAGTGTGCAGTTGCACCCTAAGCATTCAATATAACAAGCTTGGTTAACTGAACGCAATAGATACCACATCTAGTGCCTGCCGGTAAAACAACACGCCATATATCGTGATATTCTAAAAACAGAACACAACCTTATAAAAAAGTTTATACGCAATAAATTTAGTAAGATTAAACTTGCAATCCAGTTAACTCAGCAATGAAAGAAGGTATTAAGTTAGTCGATACTAACCTACCAAGTGGTCAAGTTTTAACTGCCGATAAAACCACCAGATATTGGGTTGCAATAGCGCCCAAACACCTCTATCTTGTGTTGGACTCATCAGAAACAACTACAATTAAAAGAATGACCCATGAGGTGCCTAAATGCGACCTCGTTGGCACTTTGAGTCAGGTAAAAAAATAATAATCAGCTGAATGGGCATAGGCTAACTTCGGCATGGGCGCTAATTATCTAAACGGCATACTAAATGAATAATAATCTCTTTGTCACCAAACGTGATGGTGAACGCGAAGTACTCGATCTCGACAAAATCCATAAAGTAGTAACTTGGGCAGCCAACGGATTAAAAAACGTATCGGTTTCACAAGTCGAAATCAAAGCACATATCCAGTTCTATGATGGCATCAAAACAGAGAATATCCATGAAACGCTGATCAAATCCGCAGCGGACCTTATCTCAACCGATTCTCCAGATTATCAGTACTTAGCTGCAAGACTTGCGGTTTTTCATCTAAGAAAAAAGTCTTATGGCCAGTTTGAGCCGCCGGCTTTGCTTGATCACGTTAAATCTCTCGTTGCAAAAGGCAAATACGATAAGCACATATTAGAAGATTACAGCGAAGCAGAATTAAATGAACTTGATTCTTACATCGATCATGCAAGAGACATGGACTTTAGTTATGCCGCAGTCAAACAATTGGAAGGTAAGTACCTTGTTCAAAACCGTGTAACTGGTGAAATATATGAGAGCGCTCAATTTTTGTATATATTGGTTGCAGCGTGTCTTTTTGCCAACTATCCAAAAGAGACTCGCCTAGATTACGTTAAGCGGTTTTATGATGCGGCTTCGAAATTTAAAATCTCATTGCCAACACCGATCATGTCTGGTGTGCGTACGCCTACGCGTCAGTTTAGCTCTTGCGTTCTTATAGAAACAGGCGACAGTTTAGATTCGATTAACGCCACTGCAAGTGCGATTGTAAAATATGTAAGCCAACGAGCAGGAATTGGTGTTAATGCAGGTCGAATTCGCGCGTTAGGTAGCGAAATTAGAGGTGGTGAAGCCTATCATACTGGTTGTATCCCATTTTATAAGTACTTCCAAACAGCAGTGAAAAGCTGCTCACAAGGTGGGGTTCGTGGCGGTGCAGCGACCTTATTCTACCCAGTGTGGCACTTAGAAGTAGAATCATTATTGGTACTTAAAAACAACCGCGGTGTAGAAGAAAACCGCGTGCGCCATCTAGATTACGGTGTTCAGTTCAACAAACTAATGTACGCTCGCATGATCAAGGATCAACATATTACCTTGTTTAGTCCGTCCGACGTTCCAGGGTTGTATGATGCGTTTTTTGCTGACCAAGATAAGTTCGAAGAATTATATGTAAAATATGAGCAGGATGATTCGATCCGTAAAAAGAAGATTAAGGCGATGGAGTTATTTAGTCTCTTTATGCAAGAACGAGCTAGTACGGGTCGTATCTATTTACAAAATGTTGATCATTGCAATACCCATAGCCCCTTCGACCCGAGCGTTGCACCGGTAAGACAAAGCAACTTGTGTTTGGAGATTGCTCTACCGACCAAGCCGTTAGAACATGTCAACGACGAGAACGGTGAAATTGCTCTTTGCACGCTTTCTGCATTCAACTTAGGTGCCATAGAAAGTTTAGATGACTTTGAAGAAATGGCTGATTTAGCAGTACGTGCACTTGATAGTTTGCTTGATTATCAAGATTACCCTGTGCCGGCTGCTTATCATGCATCGATTGGCCGACGCACATTGGGAATAGGCGTTATTAACTTTGCATATTACTTAGCCAAAAATGGTAAAAAGTATTCTGATGGCAGTGGTAATAGCCTAATTCATCAGACATTTGAAGCGATGCAGTATTACTTGTTAAAAGCCTCTAATAACTTGGCAAAAGAAAAAGGAGCTTGTCCTAAGTTTAATGAAACCACCTATTCTAAAGGTGTATTACCTATCGACACATACAAAAAAGATCTCGACGCTGTATGTAACGAACCACTTCATTACGACTGGGAAACACTAAGAAAAGATATTGTAGAGCACGGTCTACGCAACAGTACCTTGTCTGCGCTGATGCCATCAGAAACCTCTTCACAAATTTCGAACGCTACCAATGGTATCGAACCACCAAGAGGACATATCAGCATTAAGTCATCTAAAGATGGCGTATTGAAGCAAGTAGTTCCTGATTACGAAAACTTAAAAGAGCAATACGAGCTTTTATGGGACATAAAATCAAACGATGGTTATTTGGCCCTTTGCGCTATTATGCAGAAGTTTATTGACCAGACCATTTCGGCTAACACCAGTTACGATCCTGGTAAGTATGACGGTGGAAAAGTACCAATGAAATTGCTACTTAAAGACCTTCTAACAACTTACAAGCTTGGTATTAAAACCTTGTATTACCACAATACTCGCGATGGCGCTTCAGATACAACACAACTTGAGTTGAAGAAGGAAGAATCAAAACCATTGGCGCAAGAAGTCGTCATTGAAGAAGATGATGATTGCGCAGGTGGCGCTTGTAAAATCTAGATTAGGTCGTACAAGACGGAGTTAGCTCCGTCTTTTTTCAACACTTAAGAGCATTTAAACTACATGAAATACACAACTTTTAATCAAAAACGCACGAACCCATTGATGGAACCCATGTTTTTTGGCAACCCTGTGAACGTTGCGCGTTACGATCAACAAAAACACAGTATTTTCGAAAAGTTAATTGAAAAGCAAATTTCCTTTTTCTGGCGCCCAGAAGAAGTTGATGTCAGTAAAGACAGAGTAGATTTTCAATCTCTTAGTGAATCAGAAAAGCACATTTTTATTTCCAACCTGAAATATCAAACCTTGTTGGATTCGGTACAAGGCAGAAGCCCGAATATCGCGTTCTTACCGATTATTTCACTTCCAGAGCTAGAGACATGGACCGAAACTTGGTCATTTTACGAGACCATCCATTCACGTTCTTATACACACATCTTACGAAACTTATTCACAGACCCAAGCTCTATATTTGATGATATTGTGGTCAACGAACAAATTAAAGTTCGAGCGAGTGACATATCAAAATATTACGATGACTTGATTTTCTACACTCAGCTTTGGCAAACCCAAGGTGAAGGCGTGCATACAGTTGATGGCATTGCCCATAATGTCACCATGCGAGAGCTAAAGAAGAAGCTCTATTTATGTATGAACTCAGTTAATGCGTTGGAAGCGATCCGATTTTATGTGTCTTTTGCCTGTACCTTTGCATTTGCAGAGCGAGAATTAATGGAAGGCAACTCAAAAATTATTCGCCTGATAGCACGAGACGAAAACCTGCATCTCACCTCAACACAACATATATTGAACTTGTGGCAAAAAGGTAAAGACGACCCTGAAATGGCCGAAATTGCCGAAGAGTTAAAAGATGAAGCAAAAGATATTTTCTTAAAAGCTGTCGAACAAGAAAAACAATGGGCGGGTTACTTATTCGCTCAAGGTTCAATGATTGGTTTAAACGAAGAAATCCTATGTCAATATGTTGAGTATATCGCCAATCACAGAATGTCGGCGATTGGCATGGGGCAGCCTTTTGATGTCACCAGCAACCCTCTTCCATGGATGAACAACTACTTGAACTCAGACAATGTTCAAGTGGCACCGCAAGAGTCAGAAATTAGTTCTTATTTGGTTGGGCAAATAGACGCTGAAGTAAATGCCGATGATTTCGGTGACTTCGACCTTTAATGCCAACCGATACTTCGTCCTTCGTGATCAAAATTGTTGATCACGAAGACAACCAATTTACTCACCAAAAAACCATATTAGAATGTCTCGAGCAGCACAAAATTAATGTGCACTACCATTGCAGAGAAGGGTTTTGTGGTGCCTGCAGAACAAAGTTACTGAACGGGCAAATAGACTATGTAACAGATCCCCTCGCCTATATTGATGACGATGAGTTTTTACCCTGCTGTAGTGTGCCATTATCAAATATAGAAATTAAGGTAGAGTATTAACTCGATTATCTATGATTGGTAAAAGTGTTCGCACAATATATTCATAATTAACCTGAATCTGTTTACCTTTCAATCACATATCACTACATTTACCGTTCAAACTGTTTTAGCATGTCAGCACGACGAAAATGCCACAATTGAAAATTTTACCATGACACGATTTCTAATTCGTTTTTCCACACTCTTTTTGTTAATGCATATCACCACGATTGCCTTGGCAAAAACAGAGCTTCATGAACAGTACGGTCCAAGAACATTCTCAAGTGACAGAACTTGGACAGCTATTGTTGCCGCTTATGAGCCCGAAATTAAGGCTATTAATCATGCGTTTTCCCAATCTGAAGATGCAGAAATTACAAAAGTAGTGACCTTTCGTGGGGTAAAATATCAACTTGGTCAATATAAAAATATGCCTGTTATTATCTTTACCACTGGCATCAGCGTCCCAAATGCGGCAATGACAATGCAAATGGCGTTAGATTACTTTCCAATCAAGCGTGTGATCATGATGGGAATAGCGGGATCAATCAACCCAACATTCGAGCCTGGCGACATAGCCGTACCTGAACGGTGGTACTTTCATGATGAATCAGTTTATGTCAATCCTGACAAAAACAACAAACTGAACTACGTTTTACCTAATTATTATGAAAAGGCACTTGAAGAATATCAACAAAGAGAAAAAACTGACCCTCATGCCCCTCGATATGAAAATTATGGTTTTATTCACCCAGAGGAAATGTCTGTAATAAAACAGGGCTGGGACGTTCCCAAACAAATGCCTTACTTTTCGGTCACATCGTCTTTGTTTGAGATAGCCAAACGAGCGAAAGAAAACGTTTCACAAATCACCATGCCATCTGGTAAAGCAATTAATATTCATATCGGTGGCAACGGTGTGACCGGCTCTGTTTTTTTAGATAACTCTAACTATCGACAATGGCTTCAACGGGTATATAGTGCGCAAGTAACAGAGATGGAATCTGCCGCTGTAGGTCAAGTTTGCTTTGTCAATGAGGTTGATTGGATTGTGATCCGATCAATAAGTGATCTAGCCGGCGGCCAGCATGGAAAAAACGAAGAAAATGTATTTGATGGGATTGCCTCAGGAACTGGCACCAAATTCATGTTGGGGTTACTTAATGAACTAAAACTAACGATCGCTAATTAACACACTGTCCTTGATGCTTTCATGTATGGCGAGATCCCCGACTTAATATATGGCATTGCTAGACCAACGAATTTTAACGAGTAACGCCACTATCAAGAGTTATGTAAGGTTGTTTTATGAAATAGTGACAATGTTTGCTATGCTTTGGTACTTATAAAATTCAAATAGACTCAATTAAAATTTAGCGAATTTACCTTGGTTGTAGAGTGGGTTGAAATGAAGATAGTTGGTGCGTTAATGATTTGCTGTTTACTGTCGTTTGAACAGCAGGCAAGTACTCAAATACTTTATTTTGATTATAAATCGAACATCTTGGATAAGAATACCGCAAATTATTTAGCAAAATTAGCAACCTACACCCATGAGCTACGAAAAACTAACTCTTTCTTATTGGTAAATGGCGGCAACGCTTTTTTCCCCAGTGAAATTGCGAAGTATGATCAAGGCCATCATATGATCGTGCTTTTTAACATGATGAAAGTCGATGTTATGGCGCTCAATAATAGGGATTTAATTTACGGAAGTGACAGCCTAAGAAAACTTGCACCTTTAGCAAACTTTCCAATTTTATCTTCCGACTTAGTTTATAAAAAAGACCTGACTCCTGTTGATGGCATCACGCAATTATTTGCTAAAAAATTAAATGGAAAGACGATTGTTTTTGCTTCGATTCTTGCCAATACTAAATTGATTGAGCCCCCGCAAAAAGAACGCCCTGCTGTTACAAAGAATATATTTGATAAGTCTCATGAAAATATTTTAGAGCAGCTGAGAACAGCGGACTCAAGCGTATTGTTAACCCCTAGGTCAGATACTGTAGATGCTGATTACGCCAGGCTATTTGATTTTGGCATAGCCAATGCGCAACAAATAGAAAATGCAAAAACACGCGATTTAATACCTTTTTTTGCTTCTCAAAAAGGTGAATTTGTTTTGAGCATTTGGATTGATAATGAAGGGAAATTAACTTATGAACAGGTTAATATTAGCCAACAGAAAAAAAGCTCTCAAGTATTGCGCTATATTAATCGTTATCAAAATCACTTAGACAGTTTACTAAATGTCACACTTGCAAAGCTAAATGTACCACTATCAACAAAATTACACGATATTCGAACGGCAGAAAATCAGTTTGGTAATGTAATTGCTGATGCAATGCGTTTAGTCCTAAAGGTGGATGTTGCTCTAATAAATGGTGGTGCCATTCGTGGGGACCGTATTTATCCAGAGAATTACGAGTTAACCAGTTTGGATATTCACAACGAATTGGCATTTCATCATAAAGTGAATGTTTTAAAGATAACAGGTAACCAACTTTATCAAGTAATGGAAAATGCATTGTCAAAAATTGGCACCATTGATGGACGTTTTTTACATATTTCTGGGATTAAAGTTAAATACGACAAAACTAAACAAGTGGGAAAAAGAGTAATATCAATTGATATGAACGGTAACAGTATCGCTGCCAACCAAATAATATCAGTGGCTGTAACAGATTATATGACTAACCAAGGTGACGAATACACTATGCTACCCCCCCGTTATCAAGTACCAAACATCGGATCTAAGTTGCTAACGGAAATAGTAGTAGAACACTTAAATAAGATAAAAGTAATAGACGCTAGTAAGTCAAAACGTCTGATTGCAAAGTAAAAAAGCGTTAAATTGAAATAACCATTGGGACAGATGAAGCATATAATTAAATATTTTTTAAACACGGGTATTGGTTTAGTCGATTAATCCGTAATGACGGTCTAAAACATTAATAATCTCGTTACGTGGATCGGCACTTATCACCAGTTCCTTACCCGTAATTCGTTGAGCCAAATCAATATATGTCTTTGACAACTCCATTAGTGCTTCGACAGGTAGCGCATTGTCATTGGCTAGCGCCAAACGTTCAGACATGCGTCCTTTGTTCAATAAAATGTCTGCATCTGCGAAGTGGTTGAGTAAAAACTGACGAAAACCCTCTTTCGAATTTTCAACAACTTTACCTTGTTGGTAAGATTCTGCATCCCAAATGCGTGATGAGTCAGGCGTGCCAACTTCATCCATATAAATGAGTTTGTCAGTGCCGTTTTTGTCTTTGACGTAGCCAAATTCAAATTTGGTATCGACAAAGATTTGGTTAATAGAAGCGAGCGCATCTGCGATGACATCAAAACCTTGTTTTAATAGTTTCTCGTAAAGCTCAACATGGTCACGCTCTTTAAAACAGAATGCTTGATAATGATCAACAATAGATTGGCGAGTAATATTGGCATCATCCGCTTCTTGTACACCCGGTATACCCGTTAATATGCCTTTGGTAGAAGGGGTAATAAGTAGATCGGGTAATTTAGAATCTTTTTGCAAATCTGGTGGTAGATCAATTCCACAAAACTGTCTTTCGCCATTGGCATATGAACGCCACATGGAACCCGTAATATATTGACGTCCAATAGCTTCAATCATGACGGGTTGGGCTTTTTGAACAATCCAAACAAAAGGATGTGGCACGTCCAAAATGTGACTATCTGCCAAGCCATGTTGCTTAAACAAATCAAACCAGTGATTGGATATTGCATTGAGTGCTGCACCTTTACCCGGAACACCATTCAGGCCACCTTTGGCATGCCACACACAATCGAAGGCGGAAATGCGATCACTGATGACCATGACTGCTAACGGCGTATTTAGCGGCACATCGTATTCATTTTGCTCTATTAGGCGGCGGCTATCTTCATCCGTCAACCAATATACTGAGCGCACTTTGCCACTGTGAACCCGGCCATTTGTGCGAATAGGTAAGTCATCATTTACAGCTAGAACAGCGTTCGCCAAACTCATTTATTTTACCTTTTGCGCGGGTTATATATCCAAGTTATCCGAAGCCATCACCTCAGAAAAGGCAGGAAATATTTCGGTAACCTTATTCACTTCAAATGGTGTGCTCTCGTTATCCAGTAAGGTCACAGATGTTTTTGCGCCTTGCTTTTTAACTTGAATTCGATAGTCAGTTTTGTCTAGGTCTAGGGCTTTGGCATCTTTATTGAACCACCCTTCCCACCATGAGCTATCTGAACCACCATAATTTACAAATAATAATCCATTGGACTTATCTAAATCTTTTACATTAAACCCTAGTTTGCGCAATACCAGCAGTAATCTGGGCCATACAACGTCATAGTCACCACTGACAACATAGGCAGGGTCGCCGTCGGCATTAAACCCCATCTCCATAGAATAACCACT
>JAOMVH010000190.1 GCA_028356795.1 Aliiglaciecola sp.
AGTTGCCGAAAAGCTTTGCAATCCCAGAGCCATTACTAAAGCTATCGCTGTAAAAATGTTTTTCATGTCTTAACGTTCAATACCTTATTTGGTCATGCTGATAGTTTATCAATTTTCAGAGCTATGCTTCACTCTTTTGCGTATGTACTTTAGTCTAAGGTAATTAAACAGGCTAGATAAAAGCCTAAATTGTTAACAACGCATTGCGAAAATCTTTTGAAAGTGCGCCTCAGTTGTTATTATCACAACAGTTAAACAAGGACTTGCTGTAATTTTGACACACCTTATCCGATTCCCAGTATCCATTCCAAGTGATTGGCAGTCTTCTAAGGCACTGACGGTTGCCGATCCGTATCTCAGAAATTGGTTACTAGATACTGGTTCGTTGACTGAACGACTGCAATCTCACTGTATGAACTTTGAGCTTACTGTAATAGGTCAACGGCCAATGCAGCCAGAGCTTGAGGAAATATCTCAATTTTCCCAAAGCAATCATAAACAAAGTGAGCAACAATGGCAGATCAGAGAGGTATTGCTTTCTGGCAATGGTCTTCCCTGGGTTTTTGCTCGCTCGATTCTTCCTCAGGCTTTGTGTGATATGGAATTTGCAGAGCTGGGTAGTCGACCCCTTGGACAAATTATATTTAATGATGAGCGTTTTGTCAGGCGACCTTTCCAATTATTAACGATTCCGCCAAAACACACCTTTCAACAACAATTAGCCGTGGACTTGGACATGTCACTATGGGGGCGTCGCTCGGTATTTAACTTCAATCACCTTCAGCTGATGGTCGCAGAGGTGTTTTTGCCTGACTGTCCGGCATATCGTCAGCTCGAGCGTTAGTATGCAGAAAATGTCTAAAACAAACGCTTATTTGCAGTTGATGCGTGTCGACAAACCTATTGGTATTTATCTGTTGTTATGGCCAACTTTGTGGGCACTGTTGATTGCTGCCAACGGAGCCCCGCCATTAGATGTGCTGGTGATTTTTGTCTTTGGTGTCATTATCATGCGCAGTGCTGGTTGTGTGATCAACGACTACGCTGATAGACATGTAGACGGCGATGTCGAACGCACCCAACAACGGCCGATAGTGGCTGGTCACGTTTCTGAAAAAGAAGCATTGTTCTTATTTATAGTGCTGATATTAATCGCATTTTTATTAGTTTTGATGCTAAATATTGGAACTGTTTTATTGTCAACAGGAGCACTTTTGTTGGCCACAGCCTACCCGTTTATGAAGCGCTATACTCACCTACCTCAAGTTGTATTAGGCGCCGCATTTAGCTGGTCAATTCCTATGGCTTTTATGGCGGTGAATGAACAACTTAATTGGGTTGTTTGGGCGCTATACGCAGCCAATTTATGTTGGACAGTTGCCTACGATACTCAATACGCCATGGTCGATAAAGAAGATGATTTACGCATTGGTGTGAAATCAACTGCCATATTGTTCGGTCCCATGGATAAGTTGATAATCGGAATCTTGCAGATACTCTCACTCGGTCTATTGTTTTTAGTGTCGTATAAATTGTTGATGACATGGCCTGTGTATTTGGCTCTTGGGGCTTCAGCGCTGCTATTTGGCTACCAACACTACTTAATAAAAGACAGAGCGCGAGACGGGTGTTTCAAGGCGTTTTTGAATAATCACTATGTAGGCATGTTTTACGCCGTTGGGCTAATAGGACACTACATAATGTAATTTAAGGTGAAATTAGATATGGGTAATTGGTTAGTAAGCTTGTGTGCACCAGCGAAGCAATTGATGGCTCAGTTTAGTTATTCCATTAAGTTTATTGTTGTTAGTCTTATATTTATTGTTCCACTTATATTGAGTTTGGCGCTGTTACAATATGAGTACGGGGAAGAGATACGCTTTACAGAGAAAGAAATCGAAGGCCTACAGATAGTTAATAAAACCAGTGTTGAAAACAAATCACTGGCTGAAGCACTAATCAACGGACAAGACTTCAGCAGTCAATTAATAAACAATACAGACTTTGGCGTTTTAAGCTCCAACGCTATTGATAAACGCTTAGTAAGCTACAAGCGGTCATTTGAACAGCAAGATCTCAATCAATCCTTTGCGGCGCTAATTCAAGTCACACAGTCTGTTGCAGATTATAGTAATTTAGAGCTCGATCTTGCATTGTCCACAAGCTATTTGGTCACAACACTGGTTGAAACATTACCTCAGGCACAAGCGCAGTTGGCAAAAACCGCACAATTAGGTCGCGCTGTTTTAGAGTCTGGGAGTTTCACCCCGGAAACTTATATTGGTCTATCCGGTGCTAATCAAAAGCTGTCTTTGGCAATCATGAATGTCGATGAATCTATTCGAGTTAGTTTAGAAGCCAATAGTGACATTTCCCAACAACTTGCCTCCAAATGGCAAGGACTGCGCAAAGACCTATATGAATATCAGAACCTCATACAATCTACTATTTTAGATCCTGATAGTTTTGAAATTAGCCAGAATGATTTACAACAAAGAAGCTTGGCAACCAACCAGCGTGTTTTTGAGTTCGCCACTGCCCTTTCTCCAGTATTAGCGCAGCAGTTGGAACAACGTATCTCTGATGCGGCTTTTAAAAACACCATAATCTTACTTATATCAATTGTCGCGGTGCTGCTTGCCGGG
>JAOMVH010000191.1 GCA_028356795.1 Aliiglaciecola sp.
TGTGGTAATCAATTTCATTACAAAAAGTTAATGTTTTTGTAATGATCTTGTGTATTTTTCATCTCGTAAATTATTACTCCTAAACACGCAAAGGAATAACAATATGAAAGGTTTTAAATCACTACTTATTATCCCTCTAGTTACTTTCGGTCTGGTCGCATGTAACGATGATGATGATGACCCGGTTACCCCAGTTCCAATACCAGAAGTACTTGTATCCACGTTAAGGATTATTCATACATCGCCTGATGCACCTGTTGTTAATGTATACGCCAATGATGCCATTCTGGCTGGCCTAGAAAACGTTGACTACCAAGTTGGCTCAGCAGACATAGTCATTGATGAAGGAGACTACGCAGTAAGAGTTGAAGCGGTTGTTCCCGGTGGTAATTTAGACGTTATAGATGCAACACTCACCTTTGAAGGTAATACAACTTATAACGTATTTGCCGTCGACACAGTGGCTGATGGCGTTGAGGCACTGATTGTTTCAAATGCAGATACGGCCGTTACGGCAGGTAGTGCGCGCGTGCAAGTGGTTCATGCTGCGCCGAATGCACCAGCAGTAGATATTTACGTCACCGCCCCAGGTGCAGACTTAGCAGCAGAACAACCTGTTGCTACGGCAGACTATAAAGACTTCACAGGACAACTAGAAGTCCCTGCAGGTGACTACCAAATTCGTATTACGTTAGCTGGCATGACTGATGTTGTTTATGATTCAGGCACAGTCAACCTACCCGATGGCGCTGACTTGGTGATTGCCGCAACACAGAATGTAGCAACCGGAGAGTCGCCAGTAACCTTGCTTGCTATTGGAGCCACTGGCGCTAGCAAAATTTTTGATAAAAATACTGGCAGTTCGATTCGTGTAGTCCATGCAATTGCAGATGCACCTGCGGTTGATGTTATTGCCAACAATGCCCTGACATTATTCGATGGACCGGCATTCAAAGTCGCTTCAGATTATGTAAATGTCGCCGCAGATGATTATCTAATCGATGTTGTCGTTGATGCTGACAACAGTGTTATCGCTATCGATGATGCAGAGATCACATTAGAAGAAGGCAGGTTTTACACTGCGATTGCCAATAATGTATTGGCATCACCAGACCTAGATCTATTGACCGACATGCCTCGCGCCGTCGCAACAGAGTCTCGTGTTCGTATTATTCATTCTTCGCCGGCAACGGGTGACGTCGATATCTATGTGACCGCCGATGGTGAAATAGCTGACGTAGATCCAACATTTGCAGCAGTACCCTACAACACTGATGTATTAGCCGAAACAGGTTATGTATCATTGGCTGCGGGTGATTACGTGGTTTCAGTTACAGGTGCCGGTAGCAAAGATAAAGCCATTGACACTGGCGTGCTTACTCTACTGGCTGGAGGTGTTTATACCGCGATCGCAGTAGATGGTGATTCAGTTGGTGATGGACCACAGTTGATTACACTAGATGATTTTTAAAATTTGCTTGTGATACAAAAACAAAGCCCACCTTAAGGTGGGCTGTTATATTTTAGAAGTTATTGCTAGCCTCTTACTAGTTGAGAAGGCCATTTGCTTTGTGACAGCTTATATTACTACCTAATTGGCATGCACGTTTGAAATAACTTTTCGCTTTTGATGTGTTGATTTCAACTCCATCTCCAACCTCGTACATGATTGCTAGTCCAAGACAACCACCATAATTATTCAAATCACATGATTTTGTATAAAGCTGATTGGCAACACTTAAATCAATCTCTACCCCCTTCCCTTTTTGATAACTCGTTGCTAAATATTGACATGCTTCACCGTCTTTACCTGTACATGCTTGTTCAAACAATTTATTAGCTAGCGGATAGTCAACGTCAATGCCTTTGCCATAGAGATACATAACCCCTAAACTGGTTTTACTGCTGATATGGCCTTTGTCAGCAGCATATTTAAATAGAAAACGTGCTAGTTCGTAATTTGGTTCTTCTACCGTCCCTTCCATGTGATTGATAGCTAAATTTCTTATGCACTCCAAATTATCTGATTTTGCGCAAAGCGAATACCATAAAATCGCCAACGCCTTGTTTTTCTCAACGACTCTACCAATACCATTAAAGTATCCAATTTTTAACTGAGAATCAGCGTGATAATTTAATGCTGCATCATTGTAATAGCGGTATGCCTCGAAAAAATCCTTAGTGCCAAAATATCCATATTCAAATGCTACCCCTCTTAAAAAATTTGCTACGGGGTGACCTTTTTCACTGGCTAATTCAATCCAATGCTGAGCACGTGTCCATTGTTCGCTTCCTTGCTCATAACGCCTGAACAAAAGTTGAGAGTAGATCACTTGTGCTTCGGTTAACCCTTTCTCAGCTAACGTTTTGACCTCATTTTCGATGTCTTTTGCTTCACCAGAGTCTTCAGCGTCTGCTTCCGAAGCCCGGATCTTCAATAAAGTGAGCTTGCCTCTTAAGAATCCTTGTTCTGCAGAATTGAAAGTATACTTTATGGCAAGTTCTCTCCTTTTTCCGCCAAATTCAGTATTGTATAAACTCGCAAATTTAAACCACGCTTCACCAGGACGATAATATTGTTGCGCTGATGACATTAACTCTTCAAACAGCGTGGTATCTTGCGCTACTGTTATTCCTT
>JAOMVH010000192.1 GCA_028356795.1 Aliiglaciecola sp.
GAGCATATCTAGACAGTGTTATGGCTCAAGGGGCAAATAAAGCTTCCGAGCGAGCTGAAAAAACCCTTAAGAAGGTATACGAAGCAGTGGGCTTTTTGGCAAAACCATAAAGCCATGCTGCTGTTAATTGATAATTATGATTCTTTTACTCACAACTTAGCTCGCTACTTTAGAGAACTAGGCGCTGAGGTCGAGGTAATACGTAACGATGCCATTGATATCAATGGCATCAAACAATTAGCTCCTGAACAACTGGTTTTGTCTCCAGGTCCCTGCACACCAGATGATGCTGGCATCACCTTAGATGCCATAAATCACTTTACGGGGAAAGTACCGATTTTAGGTGTGTGCTTGGGTCATCAAGCTATTGGTCAAAGCTTGGGTGCCAAAGTGGTCGTTGCAAAACATATTATGCACGGCAAAACTTCCAACATGCAGCACACAAACAGCGCGCTGTTTAAAGACGTGAAACAACCTTTTCAAGCAACTCGCTATCACTCCTTGATTCTTGATAAAGACTCTATTCCAGATTGCCTAAGTGTATCTGCATGGTGTGAAGATTTTGACGTTCTTGAACCCATGGCAATAGAGCACAAAACGCTTCCTTTGATGGGTGTTCAGTTTCATCCAGAATCGCTATTAACACCAGATGGTCATCGTATTCTCAATAACTTTTTAAAAATTTCTCAAAACTGGAAAAAAACACACAATTATTCAATCAACTAGGTATAATTTTCGGCGGCTTGCTGCTAACTTACTTATATTAAATTGCTACCTGAGCAAACACGAAGTTTTCAATGTCAGAACACCTTATTTTAAAAAAAGAGATAAACGCCCGCTTTAACCATTTAACGGTTAGTTTGCGATTGGCGCAAAAAGCAATGGGGATGGCACCAGAGTCCATTGCATTTGAACTGACTGAACAAAGCGACGCAAGACGAACTCTGCTGCGCGTCGAAAAACAAGCTATTCGCGACAAAGAGCTCAATCAACGTTCCCACCAAAGCTTTGTAAACAGCATTCGTGAAATGTTACACAATGAAATAATCACGCGCTTCAAAGAAAGATTCAAAGATCCCCAAGCCTTATTTCATGATGTCCTAGGATTTGACGACAGATTGCCAGAATTACTTGATCTTCTCTCCACCAAGGCCTGTTCAATATCAAAAATTGAAAGCAGCGCTGCGAATATGCCGTGGTTGTACGATGAACTCATCAAGTTAATTAATACTCCAAAATACCGACGTTACGATGCCAAAGGAAAGGTTGTGGTGGTAGAGAGTTTAAAAGTCGCATTGAGCTTCTTGGGTATTGAGAACTTGAAAATGATCATACCCTCGATAACTTTACGACGTTGCCTTCCTCAAATTACGGACCCGTTTCCAGAGATTAAAAACAAAATCCAAGAAGCGGCCATTGGCACTGCAATGTCATGCAAACGTATCGCCCAAGTGAGTGACGTAGATGAATTCACAACCTTTACTTTAGGTATGTTTCACGACTTGGGCAAAATTGTGGTGATACGCCTATTCTTTAAGACCTTTGATGAGGTTCAAAGAAAAGCACTGATTGAGGCACAGGATGGCCGCAAAAGAGATGAGCATCTCGCGTTGGGCGAAATAGAGCCCTCAGATCAATTTATTACAAATATTATTGACCAATATTCATATCCGCTAAACGCCAAATTTTTTGAGATAATGGGCTTTAAACGTTTGTTTGTTACCGATGCAATGAACGAGTTTTCCCAAAACAAAGCGGTCATTCATATGTCTCCTTATGCAAAGGTTCTTGCCCAGGCGGTAGCATATAATCGATACCGAACTTTAAAGTCGAACAAGATGATTTCAATGGACGAAGCCAAAGAATACCTCCGTCAGTTTCACTTTCCTAAAGGGGCGCTTTCGGTCCTTAAAAATACCGATTTAAGGGAATTAGACCTAGAAACCGACGACGATTAGTGAATTGCAGCATACTTGTTAAATTTTTGAGTGTTTTTTTTTAGATATTCATGCATTGCCACTCTAGCTAATATTTATCTCATCAAAACCCGCCTGTTAGCCGGACTGACGAGTCACAAATTCGAGCATAGCTGAGTGCTAAACCAATCATCATAGGTATAGCGTTTTTATCAACCAGATAGCCTTGTCTAAATAGTTATTCATGTTTTCTGCAAAAATAGCGCCAAGCCTTTGAAATTAGGGCTTTAGCGACCTTCTGATAGAGACAAATCGATTATTTTCTGACACAATGCGCAATCCAAATTGGTCACAGCTCAGCATGAATTAAGCAGGTATTGAATCATTTAGGTGAAAACCGTTTATGTTGAAAAGAACACAAGTGAGGTTAGAAGATGCAAGTAACACGCGAAACGTTTGACGAAGTAATGGTACCTAACTACAACCCTGCGGCTATCGTCCCAGTTAAAGGATTGGGGTCTCGGGTATGGGATCAGCAAGGCGATGAATACGTAGACTTTGCCGGCGGAATCGCCGTTAACTCACTGGGTCATTGTCATCCTGAGCTCGTTTCTGTCCTCAAAGAACAAGGCGAAAAGCTTTGGCATCTTAGTAATGTGTTTACTAATGAGCCAGCAA
>JAOMVH010000193.1 GCA_028356795.1 Aliiglaciecola sp.
TTCAAGGCCGATATTCTCTAAATAGCCGAATACTCTCTGTGCCTCTCCCGCTTGCTCAGTGCCGAAGTCCATGAGTAGAGAAAGTACAGCCCCTTAAAATCAATGGCTTAGCGACGGACTTGGTGAAAGGTTTGTTTGCAGCATTGGTAGGCGTGGGTACAACCTACCGAAACAGCGAGTGAAAAATAATATGAAAATCAAAGTCCGTGATTTCTCGCCGACGAATACAGCTGCCGATAAGTCCTCACTAATTCTGGACGATCTGCCAGTAATTCCAGAATCAAATCCATTAGACCATCGAGACTGAAATCAATATCAAGCCGGTCAGCATGTACCGTAACTCTATCGATTAACTGCGTGACCAACCGCTTTTGGTGAACAGGAAACAATTCTTCTGACAGCCCTTCAAGATTCATTAATCGTTTCACAACCAAGGAAAGATCAAAGTCAGAGCTTTCAGTTAACGACTTTGGCAAGTGTGCTAGAAGTTGTTCGGGCGTTGATAGCAGTTGCCTCAAACTCGACCAAACCTGATCATTCAAGTTTGCGGCTTGTAAACGCGGCAACCCAGAGGCACCCGCACCCTCGGCTATTTCCCTTTGCGGAATATAGTAAGCGTACTTTCTACCTTTATAAGCCGACGACAACCATGGTGACATAGCTCGGCCATCAGCACCGAACACGTGGCCCCTCAACATAAAAATTGAGCCTTCATCCGATGATGGTCGGCTTTCACCTCGACGACTACGTGCTTCCAAAAGCGCAGCAGCTTCGCTCCACAGGTCACGTTCAATAATCGGCTCATGCGCGCCTGCTTGCCATGCGTCACCGTAAAAAACTTCGCCCAAATAGACGCGATTCTTCAACAGCGTATAAATCGCATTGCGATTAAAAGCCTTACCACCTTTAAGCTTTCCTGCTCGAGTACGCCAGCGCTTGGTTTTCAGGCCTCGCGCATTCAAATCATTCAGAATCGCAGTGGCAGATTCTTCGTTGGCGTATCGGGTGAAAATCTCCTGCACGACTTTTGATTCGACTTGTTCAACCACCAAACGATCATCCTTAACAACGTAACCTAACGGGCATGAGGTACCTTGCCAGCGGCCAGACTCCAACGTGGCTGCGCGCTTTTCTTTTACCCGCTGACCAACCATCTCCCGCTCGAACTCAGCAAATGAGGTAATGATGTTCGTTGCCAGCCGCCCTACATGGTGAGACATATCAATCTGCTGAGTCACGGACACCACTGACACATCATGCGCGTTTAGCTCAGCCATAATTTGTTGAAAATCAGCCAGGCTTCTTGTCAGGCGATCTAGCCGATGCACAACCACCACATCAATGAGACCAAGCTTGACGTCATTAAGAAGCGATCGAAAACCCGCGCGTCGCATATGGCTACCGGAATAGCCTCTGTCCTCATAAATCGTATCGACCAACCTCCAGCCCTTTCCAACTTGTGAGCCAATAAAATCCGCGCAAGCCATAAATTGAGCACTGACGGAGTCGAAAGGATCAAGGCTATCCTTCTCTACAGACGAGCGAGAATAAATGGCACAGCGTTTAATGGGCAGCGACTCAGACATACAAATACAAACATTGACAATCTTTGTATTTGAGCCTAGCATGATCTGTATAAATGTCTACCCTTAGAGGTCATCATGCATGTTTCCCTGACTGCCGAGCTAGAGTCTCGAGTTAAGGCCAAAGTTGAAAGCGGCCTGTACAACAATGCCAGCGAAGTGATCCGCGAAGCACTGCGCTTTATGGATACACACGAAGATTGGATCCACGAAGTGAAATTGGCCCGCCTGCGCGAACAACTGAAAGCGGGTACTGACCAGCTAGATAAAGGAGAAGGCATTGCCATCGAATCAAAATCTGCCCTAGATTCACTGTTCGACGACATTAAAGGTTAAGCCGCATGCCTGCACATCAACTTGTTATAGCTCCGGCAGCCAAAGCCGACCTTAAAGAAATCTATCAGTATGGGCTTCGGCAATGGGGACAAGTCCAATCCGACAGTTACCTAGAAAATCTAAAAGACCATTTTTGGTCCCTTACTGAACAACCACTTATGGGCGTTGAGCGCCCCGAACTCCTACCCGGCGCCAGAAGCCTCCCCATCGAAAGCCATGCTCTGTTTTACAGAGTCACTGCAGATACGGTAGAAATTATCCGCGTACTACATGGCCGCCAAGACCCGCAGCGACACTTAAAATAGCTCAAGAGGCTTCTCATCTTGGCACCGACTGAGCAACTCTCGAACGACTTTTCATATTGATAATTGCCACCATCTTGTAAATAGCCCTAATGAGCCCTCAACAGCCATTAGGACTTTTTATTATCCCGCAACTTTACTATCAGAAAGTTAGAGCTGATGCGGGAAGTTGCGTACTAACTCACCATCAAACAGCTTCAAAAGTACTCTTTCTTAAGCAACTGGCCTCATACTCCAGCACATCCTCTCGTCTATACCTGACTCGGCCACCCAATTTCACGTAAATTGGACCAATGCCCTCCGACCGCCAGCGCTCCAGTGTCGCTTCGCTTACCTGCCAACGAT
>JAOMVH010000194.1 GCA_028356795.1 Aliiglaciecola sp.
GAAGCCAATAATAAACTGCGGCCATGATCGAGAATATGGCCCCTGTTACCAGTACATAGTGGAAGTGAGCAACCACAAAATAGGTATCGTGATACTGGAAATCCACCGGAACAATAGCCAGCATCAATCCAGACAAACCACCAATGGTAAACAACACAATAAACGCCAGCGCAAATAACATGGGTATTTCAAAGGTAATAGACCCTCGCCACATAGTGGCAACCCAGTTGAATACTTTCACCCCAGTTGGCACCGATATCAACATGGTGGCAAACATAAAGAAGAGTTCGACCTCGACCGGCATCCCGGTTGTAAACATATGGTGCGCCCACACGATAAATGACAACAAGGCAATCGATGTTGTTGCGTAAACCATTGACGCGTAACCAAACAGCTTCTTACGAGAGAAGGTTGGAATAATTGCAGAAATGATACCAAAAGCAGGCAAAATCATGATGTACACTTCAGGGTGTCCAAAGAACCAGAAGATATGCTGGAACATAACGGGGTCACCGCCACCAGCTGCATCAAAGAAACTGGTACCAAAGAACTTATCAGTCAATACCATGGTTACCGCACCGGCCAATACCGGCATAACCGCAATCAATAGAAATGCGGTAATTAACCATGTCCAAACGAACAGTGGCATCTTCATCCAAGTCATACCCGGAGCACGCATATTGAAAATGGTCACAATCACGTTAATTGCACCCATAATGGATGAGATCCCCATAATGTGAACCGAGAATACAAACAACGCCGTTGTGTCATTACTGTAAGTGGTAGATAGAGGCGCGTAGAAAGTCCAACCAAATGCAGGACCGCCACCTTCCATAAACAAAGAAGCTAATAGAATGGTGAATGCGCCTGGCAGGATCCAGAAACTCCAGTTGTTCATGCGAGGTAACGCCATATCTGGCGCACCAATCATCATTGGCACCAGCCAGTTGGCTAAACCGGTAAAGGCCGGCATTACCGCACCAAATACCATGATCAAACCGTGTACTGTGGTCATCTGATTGAAAAAGTGAGGTTCTACGATTTGTAAACCCGGCTGAAATAGCTCAGCACGGATCACCATTGCCATCGCACCACCGACGAGGAACATAATAAAAGCGAACCACAGGTACAAGGTTCCTATATCTTTGTGGTTTGTCGTATATAACCAACGCTTTATGCCGCTTGGAGCATGGTGATGATGGTCATCGTGTTCTAGTTCTGCTGTTGACGTACTCATTACCAACCTCCTATTGCCCGTTCATTAGAGCGTTAACATCTTTTGCCTGAATCATGTCGCCTGTGTTGTTACCCCAAGCATTACGCTCATAAGTGACTACAGCGGCAATTTCACTCATGGTTAATTGCTTACCAAATGCCTGCATCGACGTACCTGATTTACCGTTAATAACTATATCGATATGACCTGGAATATCATTCAGCGCCATATCACTGCCCGCTAATGCAGGGAAAGCACCTGGCAGACCCATTCCGTTTGGTTGATGACAAGCAGCACAAGCGCTCAAGTAAACTCGCTCACCGGTACTCATCAATTCTTCCATGCTCATGTTCATAGCCAATAGACGCTGTTCTTCTTCTTTAGCCTTGCGCTGCATTTCTTGCTGTTCAGAAATCCACGCTTCATAAGCCGCTGGTTCTTTTGCAATAACAACAACAGGCATAAACCCGTGATCTTTACCACACAGCTCCGCACATTGACCTCGATAAATGCCCGGTTCGTTAACCTTGGTCCAAGCTTCGTTGATAAAGCCTGGGTTAGCATCTTTCTTCACCGCAAAGTCAGGCACCCACCATGAGTGGATAACGTCATCTGAGGTGACCAGGAAGCGGACTTTTTTATCCGTTGGTATAACAAGTGGACGGTCAACCTCTAACAGATAATTTTTACCTTTTTCAAATTTATTGCTGATTTGCTCTGGTTGCGTGGCCATAACAGAAAAGAATTCAACATCATTTTCCATGTACTTATAGTGCCATTTCCACTGCGAGCCCGTTACCAACACGGTGACATCTGGCTCACTGGTATCTTCCATTGCAATCAACGTTTTTGCTGCAGGAAATGCCATTACGACCAGAATAATAAAGGGGATAACCGTCCAAGCTATTTCGACTTTTACACTTTCATGAAAATTTGCGGGCTTAGCGCCGCGGGATTTACGGTGAAATATCATGCTGTAGAACATGACACTAAAAACTAATACGCCTATGACAACACATATAATAAACATCAGCATATGCAGATCATAAACTTGTTCACTAATGTCGCTGACGCCTTTGCGAAGATTCAGTTGGTATTGATCAACGGTTGAACTCGTTTCTGCTGAAGTAGCAAATGCCAAGCAACTCGTCACCAATGCCAATGCGCTGGACCCTATTTTATTCACTCAACACCTCCCGCTAAATTAAGCCTTTTTCCACAGCAGAAGTTCACAGCTTTTAGACCGTGAAAACCCTGAAAATAGTAAACGACTTATTTTATTATTGTTATAACCTTGTAAATAGTCGTATAAGAATTACCCAACTGGGCGTTTGA
>JAOMVH010000198.1 GCA_028356795.1 Aliiglaciecola sp.
AACCACTATGTAACGTTGGCGGAACATAAACCGCGACTCTCTTACCAATTGTTCGATTACATACTTCATTGCAAACGCTTCCCGACAAACCTAATTACAACTACCAGGGCAGCCATCCAAAGTAACAATTGTATAAATGCAGATGCACTTCGCTGTAATCGCACACTCGCTGAATCCACAGTAAATCGAAAATCTTGCAGTACTTGCCAATTTTCCGAACCTACACGGGCCTTTTGCGTCGCTTGTTTATTTTTATTTCGATTTAAATCATCTTGATAATCGAGCTTTTCGATATGCACTTGATTTAAGGCTTGTACAAAACGAAAGCGCAAGTCTTCGGTTTCTTGCATAAAGCGATGGTGAGTTTCAACACTAGTGCCAGCGCTGATCATTGATAACGTGCGCACAGCAACCATGGGAGAAAGCCAGCCAAACTGTCTTGCAACCTGAGTTTGCGACAGCTCTTGAGACATACTCTGTTGTGCGAATTTATTGAGTACCTTAGTAAGTTCAGCTTCAGAGGCACTGGCAACGGCACCGCGGAAATTAATGGGCAACTCGTCCACGGTTTCAACGTTATATTGTGCTAATAGTGAAGCTTTTAATTTGGCAAATGCTGGGTCTGCCGCATTGTGGCCGTCACCTAATTTGCGTAATTGGGCGATAACAGCAAAATCGGTCTCTAATTTCCCTGCAGTCGGCACACTTGTTGCGGCCGTTGTGCTGGCGATACGGGGCATAGCAATACAAAGCAAAATCCAGCAAAACGCTAATGCTGTAAAACTCTCGCTGTTTTTTGACAAGGCGCTAGAAAACAACAAAACAACCAAGGCCCAAATAAGCAGATAAAGCACATAACCGAGTAAAAAACCGAATACAGCTAAACCACTTTCGCCCTGAGAAACAGCAAATAGTCCCGATATGGCCAGCGGCAACATAATCAATCCCACCACGGAGAAAAGCGCTAGCCCCTTCCCAATAATGAGGGTAAATATGGAAGTGCCTTGGGATAAAATAAACGTGAGTGTTTGTGATTCTCGCTCTCGACTTACAGAGCTATACCCAATCAAAATCAGTAACAAAGGGACAAGTACCTGCACAATAAAAGCGGGCGACAAGCTACCTAGATTTGTAAGTGCTGTACCCTGACGCTGATCAGCAAACATCGCGCTATTTTGCCGATGACCTTCTAAAAATATGGAGTTGCCCGTGTAAGCATCAACTCCTGGATCGAGTGAGCTCAATGGCGAAGGAACCCGAAACGCATAGTGACCATAGTGCACCATGCGATGGGGGTGCCGGTCAGGTTGATCAACAAACGCTTGTTCTGCTGAGCTTTGCAATGATTGCCTTTCGTGACTCAGCTCAATGACATTAATTGCCGTCACAACAACTGATGACAATGTGAGCAATAAACCAATAACTAGAACAGATAGCGCCAGTTTTGATCTTATCCAATAACGCCATTCATCTTTGGCAACTATCAGTACCTTTGATGCCAAACCGTGACTCATGCCATTTCCCTTTGGGCAAAAGCGGCATGCACTTGCTCAGTATCGATTCTGCCATTTTCGGGTGCTTCAAATTCACCCACTAGTTCACCATTTCGCAATAAACCAATACGATTGGCAACCTGACAAGCACCATACACATCATGGGTCACCATCAGTATGGTTGCTCCGCCCGCAGCGAGTTCACGCACCAATTGATTGAATTCATCGATGGCAACGGGATCTAGGCCTGAGGTTGGTTCATCTAACAGAAAAATTGGCGCTTGACGCAAAATCGCTAATGCAATGGCCGTTTTTTGACGCATACCTTTTGAATAGGTTTGCATGTGTCGTTCCCACGCATCTTGCTGCAAAGCCACTCGCACAAAGGCTTGGTCGATTTCATCATCTGATTTTTCAATACCTGCCAATGACAAGAAATAACGAATATTCTCTCGCGCGGTTAAATGCGGATACAAGGTGGCCGCTTCGGGTAAATACGCAGTTTTACCACGAACCGCATCTAGTGCAGAGGAGACTTCCTGTCCGTCAACTATAGCGTTGCCGGTAGCAGGCACATTAAAACCTAAAAATGTTTTAAGGGTCGTTGATTTACCCGCACCGTTGCCACCTAGCAGCGCATAGACTTCGCCGGTTTTTACATGGAAACTGAGGTTTTTTAAGATTCGGGTATTTTTGATTTCGACACAAAGCGCGTTTGCTTCAATAATTTTATTATTCTTGTTCACACTGACATCAATCCAATTTGATATATTATAACATTACTTATGTAATGTTATAATATATCAATAGAGGGGCGCAATCAGAATCTAAAATGTTTTGCGTATGAGATATATCAATGTCGATAGGGTTTTTCGGAAATCCTTGTTAGCTGCACATTTTTAGATCAAAAACATATGGAATGATTTAGCTATAACGTCACTTC
>JAOMVH010000195.1 GCA_028356795.1 Aliiglaciecola sp.
TGGAAGGCTCGCGCAATGGCATGGCAATGATGGTGTATGCCTCATTCAATATTTTTGGCCGTCAAGGTTATGAACTGCTGATTGACCAAAGCATTGAAAAAGCCCGTCGTTTTGCCCAGTTAATTGAACAACACGCGCATTTTGAGTTGGTAACGGCGCCAACACTATCTTTGCTGACTTATCGAGTTAAGCCTAGCTTTGTGGCTGAGTGTGAGGACGATACAAACATTTCTACCCAGCGAATTTCTTTATCTCGTTGAAAGACAACAATCCGTAAAACGTTTAACCGAGACTATTTTTAATCGTAGTGCCAACTACTTTAGAGATCTCAATATTGCCTGGAATATCAATATCAGCCAACAGGACATGCTAAACCCTGAATTGCTAGACAACTTGGCAAGTGCACTACGTGACTACCCAAATCCTGGCAGAGTAAGTCTAGAACTAACTGCTTCAGTGGTTTTGGAAAACATTGATAAGTTCCACGAGTTTGCCTACCGTTGCGTAGAGCTAAATATTGGGATTTACATCGATCATTTTGGTGCCACACCGGGCAATATAAACAGCATTCTTAATTTACCTATTAATGGGATTAAAATAGCCGGTGGATTAATAATCCAGATCATGGACAGTCAACAAACGTTCGAGTTTGTTGAACACCTGACGTTACTGGCCAAAGAGAGGGGGATCTCTGTGGTCGCGGTGCATGTTGAAGACAAAGCGACACTTGAGCGTGTAAAGGATTTAGGAATTCGATACGCACAAGGGTTTTATTTCAGCATGCCGGAGCCAAACGCACCCACAAATTGATCGCTTATTGATCGGTAAATACTGGGTGCAAAACAAGGATAGTTTTGTGTAGTCATTCAAAACATCTAACGATAGATAGACTTTATTTTGGGTAACTAACAGCATGTTATTGAGGCAAAAAGCAAATTTCTTTGTGCTATCTACTGCGCTGATTGTGGCTAGCTTTACCTATCTGGCAAGTAGCTGGGTATTAGAAAACTTTCTGGTCGGCAGTGATACCTTACAAAAAACTGCCATGGTTGAGAGTATCAAGCTTGATGTTGAGGTATTCGAGCGAATATTACGATTAGCAGAAGAACAATGGGAAGAACAATTAAGAACGGCTTTACCACTCATTGCTGAACAACTTCAAAACATCGACCCCAGCAATATGAGCGAACAGTTGCCGATTTTAGTGCGTCAACATGGCCTTTCAGACTTGCATTTGATCAACCCAGACCTGCTAGTTTACGAGAGTACCTTTAAACAAGAAATCGGTTTGGATATGTCGCAAGTTACCGATGAATACACTGACATGTTAAAAGGCCTATTCAAACATGAAAAATTTACAACTCACGGTGTGTCTCTTTCGACATTAAATGGCAACCCCAAAAAATACGGATATTTTAGCTTGGCCGATTCAGATATTATCGTTAACGGCGATATTGATGTGCGGTCAAGATTAGAGCGGGCCGACACCGGTCAGCTGGCCGATTATTTGTTCGGTGACTATGTCACCAAGCTCACCACCAAGTACCAATGGATAAAGCAAATTGATATGTTCATTGTCAGCAATGTTGATCAATGGTCGTTGTTTTTTCCTGGCAAGCACATTGATGTAGAATTAGCGCGTAAACTTTACAATGCAGAAAGCGGCGATACTAACTTGTTCAGTGAACAGCTTTTTCCTATTCAACTTGCTACATATAACTCATTGGGACTCAAAGTGTTTTTGTTTGTTGACTTTGACAATACCTTATTACTAAAAACCAAAGACAAATTACAAATTGCATCGTTGTTTATTGCCCTTTTAACGGTTATTTTCAGCTATGCCATTCTTAACTTTGGGGTGCGAAAAGTGTTAATTGAACGGTTTAGCCTACTGCTCGCACAAATCAAAAACAAACAAACGACACATGCTCAAAACATTGTGATTGAAGGAAATGATGAGGTGTCGCAATTAGGCGAAGCGATCAACGAAATGATGGGCCGTATCAAAATTCAAGAACAACGAAACATCGAGTTGATTGATATATCTCAACATGATGGACTCACTGGTGTATCCAATCGGCGTGCTTTTGATGAACGAATCGAATTAGAATGGCGGCAGGCAAGACGTCAGGAAAATGATTTCTCGGTCATCATGCTTGATGTCGATTTCTTCAAAGATTTCAACGATAACTATGGTCATGTTGCAGGGGATGATTGTTTGAGGAAAATCGCGACCTGTTTGAAATCTAAGCTTTCCAGACCTATCGACTTTATCGCCAGGTATGGTGGCGAAGAGTTTATCTGTATTTTACCCAATACAGATTCAACTGGTGCGCAAAAAGTATCAGAAGATATTCGTACAAAAATTGAGTCTTTAAATATCATCCATGACTTTACAAATGCATCCCAAGTGGTCACGGTAAGTGTCGGATGCTACACGATCAACGGTCAGTTCAACATCAATGTTGAAGAGATCATCAAAAGTGTCGACCATTTGTTATATCAAGCCAAAGACCAAGGGCGAAATTGTG
>JAOMVH010000196.1 GCA_028356795.1 Aliiglaciecola sp.
AGGTATTGCCATGTGATTGGATACCAAACTACCTCTTTTTGAACAAAAGTAAATTTTTGACGGCTTTTTCATCCTTCTTTTGAATAGGTTGAGTCAGAGAGTTTTTTTTGCATGTTTGAGATTCCGTTTTGTTTTATCAGATTGACGGGAAATAACTGGGGATAGCAATTTATTTGAGACAGAATAATAAATGCAAAAGTAATAGAACAAAATAATGACTTTGTAGTGTTAAAAAATACTGAATCTGATAATTTACGGGCATCCGAAAAGAATAAGGTTTGACCTAACTCCCGTGAATATTAACATTGCCAAATTTGGTGGCACCAGTGTGGCAGACTTAGATGCCATGCAGCATTGCGCCAGAATTATTGCCGCCACCCCTGAAACTCGCGTTATTGTTGTTAGCGCATCTGCAGGTGTCACTAACCATCTGGTGGCGCTTGCCAACACACTGCTGTCAAAAGAACAGATCAGTGATGTGATTGAGCAAATACGTCACATTGAATACGGTATTTTAGCCTCACTAGGCAATCCCAAAGAACTACAAGAAAAATTAGATTCGTTGCTGGCGGCTTTGCACGAAACTGCTATGCATGAGGAGTTACTTCACCGAGACGATTTGAAGGATAGCTTGTTATCATTCGGCGAGAGAATGTCATCTTTGCTGTTTACCGAAGTCTTGTGTCGTTTAGGGGTTAATGCGGAAAATTTCGATATTAGAAACGTGCTTAAAACCGATTCAACGTTTGGTGAGGCAATACCCAATTTAGATAGTATCAAGCAGCTCTCAGAACAATTTTTGTTACCAGAGTTGACCAGTAAGGTGTTGGTAACACAGGGCTTTGTTGGCTCAGACGAGCAGGGAAGAACAACCACCTTAGGACGTGGCGGTAGTGACTTTACAGCGGCTCTATTGGCCGAAGCCTTGAGTGCAAAGAGTTGTGAAATATGGACTGATGTGGTTGGTGTGTATACCACGGATCCTAGGATCACCAAAGCAGCTAGGCCACTTCCTGAACTAAGCTTCGAAGAAGCCGCTGAAATGGCAAACTTTGGCGCAAAAGTATTACATCCCGCCACAATGGAGCCTGCTCTTCGTAAAAACATCAACGTTTTTGTTGGCTCAAGCCGTGAGCCTGAAAAAGGCGGAACATGGATTGTAAGAGATTGCGAAAACGAACCTCCTTATCGAGCAATCACCCGCAGAAAACAGCAGGTGATGGTAACAGTCAAAACCCCAAAGATGATGCACGCACAAGGCTTTCTTCAGCAGGTCTTTACCATAATTGCAAAGCACAGTTTAAGTGTGGACTTGGTTACCACATCCGAAATTGCAGTGTCCTTCACACTTGATAATCCTGCTAACTCTGTGGCTGAAAAGCTTAACCGAGAAACATTGCAAGAGCTGGGGGAGTTTTGTGAAGTAGTGATTGAAGAGAACTATGACTTGGTAACTGTGGTTGGGAATAATATGCATAGCGCTGCTGGGGTCTCTAGTAAGATATTTTCATCAGTCAGAGACTACAATCTACGCATGATATGTTATGGCGCCAATCCTCATAATATGTCGTTTTTAGTGCATCAAGACGACAGCACCGAAATCGTTAAAGAGCTGCATCGCTGCTTATTTGAGGTTTAGTCATTTTCCCACAACGTAGAGTGTCAAAAAAATTAACAGTAATTGTAAATGAGCTAAATCAAAAAACTTATGCATTTGAATGTTAGGTGAAATTTTACTTGGCTTGAATTTTGCATGATTTTTGTTCGAGGAAAGTAGTATCTAACTCACGATAAAAAAAATGTTAATGTTTAAAAGGGAATAACATGAAAATAATTAACTCACTATTAAGTGCTGCAGTATTATTGGCAGTTACATCAGCAGTTCACGCAACACCAATTGTTTTAGATTTTGAAGGCATAGCCCCTCATCCATCTGCAAATACAACCTTAGTTGAAGACTTCTACAATGGTGGAACAAGCTCTAACGGGTCATCTGGCACTGATTTTGGTATCGAATTTTCGGATAATGCATTGGCAGTCTGCTTAAATACATTATCTGTGTCGTGCTCAAATACGTCTAGAGGTGGTGAAGGAGATCCAAACTCTCAGTTGTTCGGTTTGTTTTTCTTGTCAGGTAATGAAACCTTCATGAATGTAGATGCTGGCTTTGATACCGGCTTTTCATTCTTCTATTCAGCTATCAATCAGGCTGGCTCAGTCTCAGTTTTTGATGGGTTAAATGGAACTGGAAGCTTGTTGACTACAGTTGACCTAACAACAACGACAACAGGCAGTGGTTGTGGCAGTTACAATGCTGGCTTTTGTACCTTTGATGCATTTGGGGTAGGTTTTGCTGGCACCGCTCGCTCAGTTTCGTTTGCTGGTGTAGCAAATCAAATCGTTTTTGATGACATTACGTTTGGTAGTGTTAACCCAGGCCAACCCGTGGATGTACCAGAACCTGCGGGTCTCGCTCTTCTGGGTTTAGGTTTAATTGGTTTGGCACGTCGTAAAGCTA
>JAOMVH010000197.1 GCA_028356795.1 Aliiglaciecola sp.
TAAATGGCAGCTCAGAAACCACATTAGTAAAAAAGGCAACATGACCTTCTTGGGCCTCACTTTTCATCAAGTCAATAAGCAGAACTCGTCGACACCCCCTGAAAAAAGGTAACAATGTCATGCCACCAATTCCGCCTTCGAGCAATTCAATATTAGGCGGCAGTTCAAGGCTTTGAAGACGAGAAAACACCTCATGACCAACACCATCGTTGCCATGCAACAGATTGCCAATACAAATAATTCTGAGCTCGATATTCGCCATGTGCGCCAATGTAAAATATGACAGAAGAAAACCTTAACTAAATACCCAGTACAAGCACTTGATTCAGATCAACTGGATGGTATGAATTCTAGCTAGGGGAAAAGGCTTAAGCGAATATAGACAATCTAAAAGATAGTTAATGGTTTTTGTGTTGGAGTTTTAGGACAAAAGAAAGCAGAGGTTGTAGTAGCGATATTTGACTAGCAGAGAAACCAAAAATAAAGTGACGGCAGTACTAAGATTGACTGGCCGTCATTCATTGGATGTTAGAAGTATTTACCGGTACCTCATGGCCACTTGTTCTATTTTCTACCAAACCGAATATCAGTGCGGCAGCAAGATAAGCCATAACGGGTGCAAGTAATAACGCAAGTAGGTATATATGGTTAAACATATCGACGTACTCCTATTACTCGGCTTTATCACTTTCTACTTTTGCTTCATCACTTTCAATATCAGTGATAGTAACAGTGGTAGCATAATGCTCTTCTGAGTCCATGCTAATCGCATTGTTTACTGTTAATACCGCTTCTTGAACGTTGTAAGACAACTCTTCTTTAGTTGCTGATGCAGCTTGTGATACCAATACGCCAACAAATTGCTCTAGAGATACGTCAACAGCGTGAGCTGAGCTAGACAAAATCAAACCTGAAAGAACGATAGTAGCGGCAGTAATTTTCTTAAACATGATATTTTCCTTATGTAGTGGTTGTTTGTTCAATAACCGATTAATCAGTTACTAGTTAAGTCGCAATCACTATTGCGATAGTTGTGCCAACTACACGAAAAATATTCAAGGCGTTGTTTTTATTGATTATTTTATTTTAAATAACAAAAAGGCACAACCAAACAAGGTGTGCCTTTTTATACAAATTCTACTTTTTAGCTTTTTTGACCAGTCTAGTTAGTATATTTAACCAATCATTTCTGAAGGTTTACTATTTCGAAATGCTTCAGCTTGTCTTTGCGCCTCATCCAATGTGGCCAATGCATCACGGAGCAGTTCAACGCCGATACCTCTTTGCGTACCGTTTTGACTCAAATAGCGACGCCATATACGTGCGCCGGGTTGACCTTGAAATAATCCCAACATATGACGTGCAATATGCCAAATGCGGGTATGCTCATTCTGTAACTGTCGTTCAGCATAGGTCATCATATTTTCAACAATTTGATGACGAGTAGGGATCTGGTGATTGTCGCCATAATAGCGTTTATCAACCTCTGCCAAGATATATGGGTTGCTGTAGACTTCTCGACCAATCATCACACCATCAATATATTTTAAGTGTAAATCTGCGTCGTCGAGAGTTTTGACGCCACCATTGATACTGATCTCCAAATCAGGAAACTGCTCTTTTAGATGATAAACACGATCATATATGAGTGGCGGAACATCACGGTTCTCTTTAGGGCTTAGTCCCTTCAACCATGCTTTGCGAGCATGCACGATAAAGGTGTCGCAGCCAGCCGACGCAACAACATCAATGAAACGGGTTAAATCTTCGTATTCGTCCATTTCGTCAATACCAATCCGTGATTTCACAGTGACAGGTATGTCAACTTCGGCTTGCATCGCCTTAATACAATCAGCCACCGTCTCAGGTTCTGCCATCAAACACGCGCCAAAACGACCGTTTTGCACACGATCCGATGGACAACCCACATTAATATTAACCTCATCATAGCCGCGCTCTTGAGCAAGCACCGCACAGCGCGCCATATCAGTAGGATCAGAGCCGCCCAATTGCAATGCAACGGGATGTTCTTCTTGATTGAACGCCAGGTAATCGCCTTTACCAAAAATAATCGCACCAGTGGTGACCATTTCTGTATATAAAACGGCATGTTGTGATATTTGACGTAAAAAATAACGACAATGTTTATCGGTCCAATCAAGCATGGGTGCCACTGATAACCGATGACTTATTGCACTTTTATTTTTACTCATATTTTCAACACCTTAATACAATAAATCATTTGTAAATACATTTTATTTTTGTTTGTTTTTGACGGTTTTGGTATATTATTGACAACGGGTGCACCCTTGAAATGCACCCTTTTTATATACGTTTATTATACGATGTTTTATTGGGGATGAATATATGGCTTCTGTTCAAATTGAACCACGCACACTAAAAAGTGGAAAAACCTCCTTTAAAGCCACTGTTAAAGTAACCAAAAGAAAAAAGGTTATTGAGAGAATTAGCCTTACATTTGATAATAAAAAATCAGCCGAGCGTTGGG
>JAOMVH010000199.1 GCA_028356795.1 Aliiglaciecola sp.
TAATGAGTTATTCCATCGTTGAAGCAAATGTCGTTGATGCTGACCTTCTTAGTCATATTGCGATGCGCTCGAAAGCATATTGGGGGTATGACAATGAGTTTATGCAAGCTGCCAAAAAAGAGTTAACAGTGACGATGGCTCGATTGACTTCCTCAGACTACATTTATCGTTGTATTGTTGACTATGAGCAGCAAATTTGCGGTTTTTATTGTTTAAATCTACTTCCAGATATGAAGGATTTGGCTAGCTATAAAATAAATCAAAGGAGCCTTAATGAACTATTTAAAGACAATAAAATGATAGAACTAGAAGCCCTCTTTGTATTACCCGATAAGATAGGAAAAGGGCTAGGTAAGCAACTCTTTGATCATGCCACTAACTTTGCTCGTAGTGAAAAGTATTCAACATTATTAGTGCAGAGCGATCCAAATGCACTGGACTTTTATCAACAAGTGGGTTGTCAGCAAATAGGAGAGCAAGAATCAGGCTCTATCGCAGGTCGATTCTTGCCTTTGTTATCTTTTAAACTTAGTCAACGCTAGTTGGTTGCCAATAATTGACCCAAACTCGTGATAAGAATTATCAAAATTTCAAATAAAATTTTGTACTACAAAAGGTTACTCAAATAATTCAGTACTAAAGTAGCGTTCAGCGGTATCGGCAAATAAAGTAACAATACGCTTGCCTTTAAATGCTGGATTTGATGCTACTTGTGCGCAACCAGCCAATGCCGCCCCTGATGAAATCCCTACGGGTAAGCCCTCTACTCTTGCAAGCAATCTAGCATATTGTATGGCTTGCTCATCATCTATCGGACATATGTGATCAATGATATCCAGGTTCAAAATATCCGGCACATGACCAGAACTTAGTCCTTGAATTTTGTGCACGCCTGCTTGTCCTTTGCTCAAAACTGGGCAAGCACTTGGCTCAACTGCCACGATCTGAATCTTCGGGTTATATTCCTTTAATGCTTGAGCAATCCCTGTAATAGTGCCCCCTGTGCCAATGCCAGCAACAAATACATCGATATCACCGTCGCAATCTCTCAATATTTCTTTTGCTGTCGATTGATAGTGGGTGTCGACATTGGCTTGATTGGAAAACTGATTCAACGATACGGCATTGGCTTTTTGGCCAACCAACTCTGCTGCATGATCAATGGCTCCTTTTGTTCCTAGATGCTTAGGGGTTGTGACAACATTTGCACCATACAAGGCCATTAATTTGCGTCTCTCAATGGACATGTGTTCGGGTATTACAATGGTGAGAGGGATATTTCGTATTGCGCAAATCCAAGCGCAAGCTACTCCATTGTTTCCTGATGTGGGTTCAATGATTTCAGTTTTTGTATTGAACTCAGGCGAAGCCATTAACCTATCGATCATTCCCAAAGCAGGGCGATCTTTGACCGAACCAGCAGGATTAAAATACTCTATTTTAGCGAGGATTTCGTTTTCGATGCCGAGCTTTTCCATCATTCTGGTTAATCTTACTATCGGCGTATTGCCGATAGTTTGCATGATGTCATCAAAAATTTTTCCACCCGTGTTACCTTCTACTGTGATGGTATCTTTTCGCGCTAACATAAATTGTCCTCGTCTTTAGATTTAGCCATAGTGTGACAGACAGATTTGGAGTTATTTTCTAAAATATTCCCTTTTAATGTGCTAAATTAGAAAAATATTCTAATTAGAAGTGGATTAAAAGATATGGATGCCCTGGATAAGTCAATTTTGAGATTGATGCAACATGATCTATCACTGTCGGTGAATCAAATTGCGGAACAGGTTGGGCTAAGTACCACACCTTGTTGGAGAAGAATTCAACAGCTTGAAAAACAAGGGGTTATTAAGGGGAGGGTAGCGCTACTTGAACCTGAAAAAGTCGGGTTAGGCACAACGGTATTTGTTCAGGTAAAAGCAGGGAAACACGATGACAAGTGGCTTAAGTCGTTCGCAACTCATGCTGCAAACCTGCAAGAAGTTGTGGAGTTTTACCGTATGAGCGGCGAGTACGACTACATGCTTAAAGTCATGGTGGCAGATTTAAAAAGCTTTGATGTTTTTTATAAAAAGTTAGTTTCGGGTGTCGATTTGTCCGATGTCACATCAAGCTTTGCAATGGAGCAGATTAAATACACAACTAAGTTGCCTATCATATGAAGTGCAGTAATGTGATTACCAAGGGATTGTGACATTTAAAAGCATTTCATTAGTAAGGCGAGTAGCACCAAGAAAGCGGCTGCTAGTTTATATTATTCACGCTCTAGTAACGACCAACAGCTGACACACCAACTCAAGGAATATCACTAGCCTTGGCTATCATTACGGTCTGTTTTGGTAAACTGTCGAAGTCTCTTGGAACCGTTTCTTTTATGTTTGATATGATCAGCTAGAAATTGCATGGGGACTC
>JAOMVH010000002.1 GCA_028356795.1 Aliiglaciecola sp.
GTTTAAAGTGAGTGTGAATTAATACTAGGGCTAGCGCGTTGGTACAGAGATTGTCATGGTAGTGGAATTGCACACTTGGCGATCCGCCATGAGCGAATTGCAAACTTACTAGTAGCGCTTTTATCCAAATATGAATGAGTCGCGTTAGTCACACTTTTCACGCAATTGCACCGCGCGTGCTTGTTCTTCAGGGTTAGCAAAATGTGAAGTCAACACTTGCCCCAATTGACACGATGCATCTTCATGGCCTAATTGAATTGCTCTGTCATACCAGTCTATGGCAAGTCTGATGTTTTGCGGTTTAGCGTAACCTTGGTAAAGCATACCGGCGTAAATAAAGGCTGATTCAGGACTGTCGATGTATTCCGCGGCTTGTTGCATATAGTTTAATGCCCTTTCTTCGTTAACGGTGACGCCAATACCATCTCGATAGATTTTTCCCAATTCCAATGCAGCCACACTGACATCTTGCTTTGCCGCCAATTCAAAAAAGTAAATTGCCATTGCATCATCTTTTACTACACCATCACCGGCCAAATACATGAGTCCAAGCTTATATCTTGCTATTTCATCACCCGTGATCTCATGAGATTTCAAAAAATATTTAGCCGCTTTTACTTTATTCTCGCTAACGCCAATTCCGTAATATAAGAGTTCACCAACTAGGGAGTCGGGATCCCAATCTTGATAGGCAGCCCATTCACGAGCAACATCAAGTTGATCCATGTAAGGCGTATCAACATAAAAGCCATCCCGTACACATGGCATGACTTCAAGATACGCGTCATCTTGACGTCGTTCAAAGGCAACTAAATACCATTTGCACGCCTGTAATGGATTGTCTTTAACTTCTTGGTAATAGGCGGCAATATCATAGGCTACTTGCCCTGAAACTTGAGATAACACAAACCATTCCCGCTCTTCATCCGAGAATTGTTCAGCTAGAGTCTCGATTGCATCAGGAATTTGCTTTTCAACCGCTTGATAAAAATAACTCAGTGCAGTTGCCTTGTTATACAAAGGTAGCGATTCATCTAAATAAAGTAGACCCAAATCAAGAAGCGATTGTAAATATCCCAGCTCGATGGACTTGAGCAAGTGATTTTGTGCGACGAATGCGTCGGGTTTTACCCCCTCACCGTGTCGATACATATTACCTAAATTACGATAGGCGTAAGCGTTGTTCATAGCGGCAGAGCGACGATATAGTTGAAGTGATTTTTCAAAATCGACGATTTTTCCGATACCCTCCCGATAAAATGTCGCGAGGTTATTCAAGGCCCACTCTGAATCCATCGCCACCCCTTTTTCATAATATTTTTTGGCAAGTACAAAGTCAGGATTACCAAACTTGCCAGATTCGTACATAAACCCCAGATTAGAGTAGGCTGAAACGTGAAGTAACTCTGCTGCTTTTAAGTAATAAGATTTGGCTTTTTGTGGATCAGTTGGAGTCCCTTTTTCACCAAAGTCATATATCAAGGCTAACGTGAATATAGAGTTCACCAATCCTCTTGATGCTCCTAACTCACTCCAGTGCAACAAGGATTGGCTATTTTGATGTTGCTCAAAATCTTCATACAAAAGCCCAATCAGGTTATGTAAGCACTTATTATTACCTTGCATAGCAATTGGCTCGAGCATTTCACGCGTAGATTCAGAATTAGTAGGGTCTACATCTATCAATACAGTGGCAAATTGACAAACCCCATCACTATAGCCTTGCTCAAAAGAAAGCATGAAATACGTCAACGCTTGTTGAAGATCTTTTGGGCGCCCTCTCCCTAACTGAAATGCATTACCCATGTTGTAAGAGGAATACATATTGCCTTGCTGGGACGCTTGTTCCCACATATCCAGCGCTTTTGGGCGGTTTTTAGGTACTCCCAAACCTTGGCTATATAGAACACCAAGATTATGCATTGCTTGATCAGAGCCTGCCTGGATGGCTAGTTGATAATATTGACGTGCTATTTGATAGCTTTGTTCAACACCCTCACCATTTTCGTGGCGTAAACCTAAAGTAACCAATTGTTGTGTGGTTAATTCTTGGTTAGGAGAGCTCAGTTCAAAAAAGTCTGCTTGTGCGTGCTTCGTAAAAAAAGCGAAATATCCCAAAAAAAGCAGTAAAAATATCGTTGTCAATCGAGATAAAATCATTCCAATCCATCCTTGTAGAAATTGTTTTTAGGCTGCTTAACTATTCTTTTTATCAACTAATCATGTAGTTGTAAGGCTCATTTTAGACACCTAAGCCTCAATTAAGTTATAAACTCACGCCGTTCCACCAACAGTCAATTCGTCTACTTTCAAAGTAGGCTGCCCAACTCCAACTGGTACGCTTTGTCCGTCTTTGCCACAAACGCCAACGCCTTTATCTAACGATAGATTATTACCTATCATCGAGATTTTTTGCATCACCTCGGGGCCATTACCGATGAGCGTAGCGCCCTTTATTGGCGTGGTAATTTTGCCGTTTTCAATTAGGTAAGCTTCTGAGGTAGAAAAAACGAACTTACCTGAAGTGATATCTACTTGACCACCACCAAAGTTGGGGGCATAAACCCCTTGTTTAATACTGCTTATGATCTCTTCAGGGGTATGTTGTCCTTCGAGCATAAAGGTATTGGTCATGCGTGGCATAGGTAAATGAGCATAGGATTCTCGACGTCCATTGCCTGTCGGCTTTACCCCCATCAAACGGGCATTTAGCTTATCTTGCATATAGCCGGTTAATACGCCATCTTCAATAAGCACATTGCGTTGACTGGGTGTCCCCTCATCGTCAACACTCAAAGATCCTCTGCGATTAGACAAAGTGCCGTCATCGACTACCGTGACTCCTTTGGCTGCAACTTGTTCGCCAATCCGGCCACTAAAGGTAGATGCTCCCTTGCGATTAAAATCACCTTCAAGACCATGACCCACGGCTTCATGTAACAATACACCAGGCCAGCCATTGCCCAGTACAACAGGCATCAAACCCGCTGGCGCATCCACCGCTTGCATATTCACTCGCGCCATATGAATGGCTTCATCAGCCAAGGTTTCATAGCGGGCTTTTTCACCGTCTTGTTGGCAGAAATACTGATAGCTGTAGCGACCACCCATGCCAGCACTTCCGCGCTCTCTGCGTCCATCGTCTTCGATTAACAAAGAACAGTTGAGCCTAATAAGAGGACGTATATCTGTGCTAAAAGTCCCATCGGTAGCTGCCACAAGGATTTCTTCATAAACACCGCTAATACTGACCACAACTTGAGTCGCGAGAGGCTCTTGGTCACGAATATATTTGTCTACGTCTTGCAACAAGGTGATTTTTTGATGCTCTTCCATGCCCAAAATAGGGTTTTGTGCAAAATATCTAGCTTCAAACTGTGCCAGTTTGGTTTTTTGAGGTTCGAATGTGCCGCCATTAGAAGCGATACTTCTAGATGCCTTGGCCGCCTTTGTCAGCGCTTCTGGACTAATATCATCAGAGTAGGCAAAACCAGTTTTTTCACCACTCACAGCACGCACGCCGACACCACGTTCGATGTTATAGCTACCGTCTTTGATAATACCGTCTTCAAGAACCCAACTTTCATGCTGACTTGACTGAAAATAAATATCGGCAAAATCGTTTTGATGTTGGCATATGAGGCCCAACGCTTTATCGATATCAGATGTGACAAGCTGAGACGCACTGAGTAAGTTTTCTTGTACTTGGTTAGACAAGGTAGCTCCTGAATTGGTTGTGTTGACGAACCGGCATGTTGGCTCTAATTTTATCAATTAATTCTTTATCATAGTGAGTACTTACTGCGCCCACATCTTTTTCTATCAAGCCTTCAATCTCTCCCCATGGAGAAATTACACAAGAGTGCCCATAGGTTTCACGTTGGTTCTCATGGACCCCGCCCTGCCCAGCAGCAACCAGATAACATTGGTTCTCAATCGCTCTAGCTCGGAGCAATGGTTGCCAATGAGCTTCACCGGTTTTTTGTGTAAACGCGGCAGGTAATGCCAACACTTCTATATCGCCCATGGCCTGAAACATAGCAGCGAAGCGCAAATCATAACACACTGCAACGCCTAACTTGCCAAATGGTGTGTCAATCACAACCAATTGGTTTCCTGCCTGAGTGTATTTGGATTCTTTATAATGCTTGGTATTGTCTTGTATCAACACATCAAACAAATGGATCTTTTGATATTCACTGACACATTCGCCTGTAGCATCATAAATCAAACAAGAAGCCGTATATTTATTAGGATCTGAAGTTTTTAATGGGAAAGTTCCAGCCACGATCCATACACCAAACTGTTTGGCCATATCGCTAAGTTGTCGTTGAACAGGCCCTTCGCCTTTTTGTTCGGCTATTTCCAACAAGTATTTGTCTGATGCACCAAAACAAGCAAAACACTCAGGCAGCACAATCAGCGAACCGCGTTTTTGCATACGAATAAGCGCTTCAACCTGTGCTAAATTGGCTTGTACATCAGGGCAAGAAACCATTTGAAGTGCAACCAGCTCAGTCACTGTCGCCTCGGCTGTCACTGACTTCAATATCGACACGTTCATCAGGTAGCTCAACGGGAACGCTATCTTCGCTGTTTGGAACAGACGGTATATTACGAGCTGGTAAAGCGATCTCTTTGCTCTTACGGCCCAGCTCAGTAAAAACAGGAGCATCTAAGGGGCCGGTAACTGAGTATCTGACGTTTGAAATAACTTTCGCTTCAGTCAATACTTGGTCAATTGCCAACGCCGCAATTGCCGTGGCAGGGTTAACCATCCAATATACAAGCAGCGGTAAGCTTGAGGTGACATTGGGAGTAAACTCAATTAAATAATCCATTTCACGATTGGCTAAGTCAGCATAACCAATGATCTCCATTTCACCTGCTGCGCCATCAATGACGGTGTCACGGGTATCCGCTTTGCCATCGACAAGCTGAAAAGAGCCGTCCATCTTGTCGTAAAAGAAGCCTTGGGCAAACACATCTCGAAAATCTAAACTGAGCTTTCTAACCAGCGATTGCAAACTCAAAATACTGAAAAGCCGGGCCCCCTTGTCGCTCACCTCAGACAAATAGCCATCGGTTAGCCCCCAATCAACATTGCCATTTAAGCTTGCGAGAGAAAACTTATGAGGAGCGTCATCCCAACTTACCGAAAAGTTAAAGTTACCTTTTGAGTCCTTGATACCAGAATCAAATCCCAAACCTTTTACTAAGGCGCCAAAATCACCACTACTCAACTCTCCATTCAATAGGGTTTTTGAGCCTGTTTCAGTAAATAGCCAATCTCCGCTAGCCGATAATTCACCATGGTCGTTGTTTAATCGAAGGCTGTCTATTTGCATCCCTTTTGGCGCTCTTGAAAGGGAAAAGTCGACTTTCCCCAAATTCTTTCCAAATAACTTGCAGCTTTTACACTCAAAATTGACCGGTGGAAGAGTATTTAAATCAGGTGGCTGATATTCTTCATTACTCTCTCCTTCCCATTGCGCCAATTCGATAAAGTCAGCTTTAATATCAATACCACGATTCAGCCAATCATCATAAAACATCACTTTTGCGCGAATTTGTTCGGCATTAAATTCAAGCAACCAATCGTCGGTAGAATGTTTGGCTACTAATTCCAAATTCTCAATTTTTTGCCCCGCGATCAGCATAGAGTTAGTGGTCACATAAACGCGCTGTGGTTCTGACAATATGGGATTTTCCGATTGGGGAATATCAGCCAATACTGTGGAGAGAGCTTCATACCAGGCATCGAAATCCAAGTAGTCTGAATTGGCAGAAATACTAAAACCCAGTCCCATGCTGACACTCTCTTCCTCGCCAACCGCCAAATGCGCGCGAGAAAACTCCATAGTGTCATGGGGTAAAACGCCTTCAAAGGTGATTTGGTCGCCCAATGAAAGTTTGAAATTAGACGCTTGATTCTGGCCACTACCTGTAACCAGAAGCGGTAACGCCGCCTCTTGCGATTTAGCAAAAGGTGCAGGCAATGCCGAGCCTATCTCAGTTAGTTGACTACCTAGCTCAAAACTATAGGCATATGCTTCACCGCTAAGCGTTAGCTTTGTTTCCGCTTGCCAGCTAGCATGACCACTAAGGTACTTTTTCATGCTTGGATGATAAGCTTCCAGTAGTGGTGCGATTTGCCAGTCACCTTGTAATTGCGCATTCACAAGATATGCGCCAGAAGGGCCACTATTACTGTTATACGTGATGTCAACGGGTTGACCCAGCAAGGTTCCTTTCATTTGCTCAACCGATACATCATCATTCCTAAACTTAACCACACCATGCACATCTTCGAATGTCACAGCTAAACTTGGCAGAGTAAAATGATTTCCATCAAGGGTAATATCCCCCTCAGCCACAACGTCTTTGATATTGTTAAGTGGAATGGTTAGCGCCAACTTGGTATCCAGTTCACCACCAAGGCTGATGCCTTTAGACAGTGCTTCTCCCAAGGTATTGGCAAGATGGCTATTTTGAATCAACTCTCTGACGTCATCGCTGCTTGCGGTGGTATGCGCCTTTATCGAAAGTATTGCACTACTGTCGAGGCTTGGAATTTGTGCGGTCAGCTCACTCAGTTGAACATTTTGCAAGCGGCCCGTATGCGCCACCATTTTTAAGCCTTTGTTTTCAAATAATAAGTCAATATCCAGCTGTTCAATTTCGGGCCAGCTTTCATCAAATTTCAACTTGGCATCCTGCAATGAAACGTTCGCTAAGAATACACCTTGATTTCGCTCAAAGGGGTACTCACCCAGTTCACCCTGCCATAGCACTTGTGCAGAGGACATTTGGCCACTTTGCAATGCAGATGACAGGTATTGTTTTGTTTCTGCATCAAGAAAATCGTTGGGAAAAAGGGTTTTCAACTGAGTGATTGGCATTTGCTCAATAGATGAATACAGCGATAATTGGCTGTCTTGGGTATCAAAAGAAAATTGATTATTAATGTTCAACGATTGGCTATTGAGGTTAAAGGTTGAAACATCAATGCGAACACCTCGTTCGTGCCATTTGAAAAAACCATCGATCGAGAGCCTGTCATAGAACAGGTTTTCATCCAGTAGGTTGTTCACCCCTATCTCGCCAGCAACACCTTCTACTGTTAGTCGGCCAATATCATCGTGCATCACAAATCGGCCAGTCAAATCCGACAGGCCGGGTAGTATATCTACTTGATTCCAAGCAACTTGAGAAAAATCGACACTGGCTAAAAACTCACTACCAATACTCAGGGCTAAATTATTCAATCGCGCTTGAGGTTCCAGGCGATTAATAAAATCGATGGTCTGTTTGTCGAAAGCCAGAGGTAAAATAGGCAAAATGGCCTGCATATTAATCGGATTAACATTATTGATGCGGGTGATGCCATCTCGACCAATATGCCCTTGCCAGTTGGTAATCAGACTTTGTTGTTTCGATTCTAACGTTAAATCTTCAACAGCAATCCCCCAGCCAAAATCATCCGGTACTGCGTAAATCGTCCCGCCGATAATAGCAGCTTCCACTTGAGTATCTGGAGTTGACCAAGCGAATTCACTTTTTTGCAGTTGAATCTGAACATTGCGCACTTGATTTTGTTCAACGCCTGCCCAAAATGTGAAATTACCGCGACTTTGAGTCAGCTGATTTTGTGTGCGTACTAGCTGATTGAGCCAAGGAGACAAATCTAGTTCTTCACCTTTGGCGTAAAATGTCCCTGAAAGGTTGTCTTTACCGCCATATAAATCCAGTGTAAACGTGGCCGAGTTGTTAGCGAGTTCGACCACCCTTAGCTGACCAGTGCCTTGGTGACGATCTTCTTTGTTGGCCCAACTTAACTGCTGAATTTGGATTAATTGTTGATCGTAACGGGTAACAACATCTACCACGCTATTGCGCAAGGAAAAGCGGTGTAGCTGTTCTAGAAACAGGCTTTCAAGGGCTTCAACTATGGGAAATTCACTTTCAGCCGTTTGGATCCGGGCTAGGTTAACCGACAACGCCATACCGCTGAGTTCAAAACGTTGTGATTGGACTTGTCTTGCTCTGATAGAGCCCCAAAAATCGAATTCTATTTGTGTCTCGCTAATCTCCAAACCAATTGGTGATTGTTCATCTTGCTTTAAATAGATATCTTTGAGCACCAAGGAGGGACCATTTTTGGTCCAGTCAGCGTTTAGTTCACCAATCGCTAATTGCACACCGTATTGATTGTTAATCCAGCTTTCTACACGGTGTTTGTGTTTGTCCATATAGGGCAAGGAGAAGCGCAAAACACTTATAGATACCGCCACAACCACTAGTAAAACTGCGGCTAGAGTCCACAGTTTTTTAACTATATAGGCTGCATAGAACGAAGCGGATTTCACATCATTACCACATCAAATTTATCTTGGTTATAGAGCAATTCGGTTTGAATTTTTATTTGTTTTGAGACGAAGACCTCAAGTTCTGCCAACATATGAGACTCCTCCCCCAGCAGAGCTTCTGCCACTAACGGCGAAGCGTAGACCACAAACTTGTCTGCGTCATAAGCTCGATTTACTCGCACAATTTCGCGCATTACTTCAAAACAAGTGGTTTCAACGGTCTTAACTGAGCCTCGACCTTTGCACACTGGACACTCTCCGCAAAGCACATGCTCCAAACTCTCGCGGGTACGTTTGCGCGTCATTTCGATTAAGCCTAGTGCCGTAAAGCCATGAATGTTGGTCTTTGCACGATCCTTACTGGTTGCTACCTCCAAACTATGTAGCACTCTGCGTTTATGGTCCTCGTCGGTCATATCAATAAAATCGATCAAGATCATGCCGCCCAAGTTACGCAGTCTCAACTGCCTGGCAATCGCTTGGGTGGCTTCAGTATTGGTATTAAATATGGTTTCTTCTAAATTGCGGTGACCCACAAACGCACCCGTGTTGATATCAATAGTAGTCATGGCTTCGGTTTGGTCAATGATAAGATAACCACCAGACTTTAAATCAACGCGACGCTCCAGTGAGCGCTGGGCTTCATTTTCTACATCATAGAGATCAAAAATCGGCCGCTCGCCTTGATAATACTCAAGCAGTTTGTTGAGTTCAGGTACGTACTCTTGAGTAAAGTTTTGTAACTCTTGAAAGGATAACTTGGAATCAATTCGAATTCGGTCTAACTCAGTTCCCACAAAGTCTCGCAATACTCGTCGAGCTAGCGGCAAATCTTCATAGAGCACATTGCCTTTTTTCTTTTTCATGCGTGATTGTATTTTCGCCCATAAGCGCTTCAAAAACTCAGCGTCTGAGATCAGTTCTTTTTCTAAAACGCCTTCTGCAGCGGTACGCAAGATAAAGCCGCCATCCTCGCTACAAAACTGCTGAACCAGCATTTTTAGACGCTCGCGCTCTTCTTCATCTTCAATGCGCTGAGATACACCGACATGATCGACACTGGGCATAAACACCAAATAACGAGAAGGAATAGTTATATCTGTGGTTAGTCTTGCGCCTTTTGTTCCAATTGGATCTTTCACCACCTGCACAACAATGTCTTGACCATCACGAAGTAGATCGCGAATATCTTTTTTGGCAATCGCGGTTGAGGCCATTTCATCACTAACTTCATTATGAAATGCAATATCAGAAGCATGCAGAAAAGCGGCTTTTTCTAGACCGATATCCACAAATGCGGCCTGCATACCGGGTAATACACGACTCACTTTTCCACGATAAATATTGCCAACCAAACCACGCTTAGTGTGACGCTCAATATGTATCTCTTGTAGAATACCATTTTCGATCAGCGCCACTCTCGACTCTGAAGGTGTCACATTAATTAGTAACTCAGCGCTCATTTTGGATAATACCTGCTTGTTTCATTAATTCTCTGGTTTCGTATAAAGGTAACCCGACTACTGCGCTGAAACTACCTTTAATCTGTTTCACAAATTGTCCGGCCAAGCCCTGAATACCATAGCCTCCTGCCTTATCAAGCGGCTCACCTGTATTCCAATACCATAGCATTCTGTCCTCGGACAAGTCACAAAACCATACCTGAGTATCGACCAAACAATCGATAATGGAAGTTTCAGACGCAATCGCTACTGCAGTTAATACTTTATGTGGCTGATGTGACAACAATTTCCACATTCTTCTGGCGTCATCATAGTCCTTTGGCTTGCCTAAAATATGTGATTGATTATTCGACTGGGCAACAACAATCGTGTCTGCTCCCAACGACCAAATGCAGTCCTTTTGGCGAGATAGTCCAGCTTGGGCTTTTTCACGGGCCAAACGCAATACATAATCTTCAGACCCTTCATCATGACGATGAGTTTCATCAATATCGACGTTAAGTGTAATAAAAGGTGTACCTAGCTCGGTTAACAACGCTTTTCGTCTGGGTGATTGAGATGCCAGCAACAACATTTGGAGACTCCGTTTTAGACGGTCATGATCACGCTTAGGTGATACGGAACTGTCGTCTGACTTTTCGCAGCAGGGCAAAAATCCATGGCCATACCATCATGGTCGTTATCACAGGCCAGAGATAATCGAATAAGAAATTTACGTCCGTTTGTAAATGCTGCAACCAAAAAATAATCAAATGATACAGCGATGACAAAGTGCCAATAATGACGGCTTGTTGCCAAATTGAATAATTTCTAAGCCGTTGATAATTTGCAGCCAACACGAAAATACTTATGCACAATGCAAAGCTATGTACACCTAAGCTGGTGCCCAGGAGTACATCAAGGATAAGGCCAACAAAGAATGCCACCCCGACGTTGACACGATTGGGCAACGCAAGTGTCCAGTATGACAAAACTAACAACACCCAGTCAGGACGGTACTGATCAACAGTAAGTGGCATAGGTACAATCTGTAAAACCAGTGCAATAATAATACTCAGTGCAATCACAAAACGACGTAATTTCATGGTTGTCCCTCTTCAGAGCTTTGCATGATAGGTCGAGTTGGCGCATCTTCGGGCCACAACAACAGTAAATGGCGCAGCCGATCAAGTTGTGCAATAGGCGTGGCTTTGACTTGAGCAAAAGGGCGACTTTCATCTTGCACGATAGAAGTAATACGGGCTGTTGGGTATCCCTCTGGGAAAACATCACCTAAACCAGATGAAATCAACATATCTCCCACTTGAATATCGGCACTGTGCGCAACATGCTCAAGCAGTAGCTCATCGATTTTGCCTGAGCCATTGGCAACTAGACGCACATTGTTACGGGCAATACGCAGAGGAATAGCATGGCTGATGTCTGCCAACAAAAGCACGCGACTATTGGTGGTACCCACTTCCATAATTTGTCCGACAATGCCTTTATTATCTAAAACGGTTTGCCCTTCATAAACACCATTTATCGCTCCCTTATCGATGACGATTTGCAAACTAAATGGATTGTTGTCTACCGCCATCAACTCGGTAACCATTTTTTCGGTAGGAGCATCTATGGGTGAACCAAGCAATAAACGTAGTCGCTGATTTTCTTTTTCAAGCAACTCAAAACGTTGTAGCTTTTCGTTCATACTGACGGATTGCAGAGTTAGCAGACGATTGTCTTCTAATAATTTTTGATGTGAGGTGAAACGCTCTGCACTGCTGTTAAGTATTTGGCCTGGCAAACTTGCCATATATTGCAACGGACTCACGATAGAGTTGAGGTACACCTTTACAGACGCAAAGCCATCATATTTATGATCAATAAAAATCAAGATGACAGAGACGAATAAGGCCAATGCTAGTCGACTAACTAGTGATGGCCCTCGTGTAAACATGGTGTTCATTTATGAAACATACCTTGACGCTTTTCGCACGCTGATAGTTTGATATCTTGCGAGCAAAAATTGCATAAAACTATTCGTAACTAAACAAGTCACCACCGTGAATGTCGATCATCTCAAATGCCTTGCCCCCACCACGAGCAACACACGTTAATGGATCATCAGCTATCACAACAGGGATACCGGTTTCTTCCATTAACAAACGATCAAGATCTTTCAACAACGCTCCACCGCCTGTTAATACCATGCCTCGTTCCGATATATCAGACGCTAGCTCTGGTGGCGATTGCTCCAAAGCCACCATGACCGCTGACACTATGCCCGTTAGCGGCTCTTGAAGGGCTTCTAGAATTTCATTGCTGTTGAGGTTGAACCCACGAGGTACACCTTCAGCTAGATTGCGTCCACGTACTTCTATTTCTCGTACTTCTTCACCCGGGTATGCTGCACCTATCTCATGTTTGATACGCTCAGCGGTTGCTTCACCAATCAAAGAGCCGAAGTTACGGCGAATATAGTTAATGATTGCTTCATCAAATTTGTCACCGCCTATGCGCACCGAAGATGAGTAAACCACACCATTGAGTGAAATAATGGCAACTTCGGTAGTACCACCACCAATATCGACCACCATAGAACCCGTTGCTTCAGATACTGGCAAACCAGAACCAATCGCAGCGGCCATAGGCTCATCAATCAAATAAACATCGCGTGCACCCGCACCCAAGGCCGATTCTCGAATCGCACGTCGCTCAACTTGAGTTGAACCACAAGGAACACAGACCAGAACGCGAGGGCTGGGTTTTAGAAAATTGTTGTCGTGTACTTGTTTGATAAAGTGCTGAAGCATTTTTTCAGTAACGTAGAAATCAGCGATAACGCCATCTTTCATCGGGCGAATCGCTTTAATATTTCCCGGTGTTCTACCTAACATTTGTTTGGCTGCACTTCCTACTGCGGCGACACTTTTGGGTCCACCAGCACGCTCTTGACGAATAGCAACAACTGAAGGCTCATTCAGCACAATGCCTTGGCCTTTAACATAAATAAGCGTATTTGCAGTACCGAGGTCGATTGATAAATCGTTTGAAAACATTCCTCGAAGCTTTTTAAACATGAACAGACCGTACCCTGTTAGAAATTAATATAAAGATCCGCTAACTTTACCAATGCCCCTGTAGATCAGCAAGCAAAGAGATCTGTTAGTGCAATAAAAACAGTAAATGAAGGCGATTTTAGTCATTTTCAATCTCAATCCGATAAAAAACCACGTTATTCGCTAGGGCGTCATGGACGCATTTTACTCTTTGTCACAGCCCTTTGACTTAGCCCACTAGGCCTACAGGGCTGATTCGCGATTAAAACGCTTCCATTTAGCCCAAAATTCGTACAGCAAAGATCAACACGCCCTAGTTACCCACCTCTCGCCAATGAATGATTCTGTCGTTTCCTCTGAACTGTCCAAATGAAATCAACGCAGAGGGATTGCCTATGCCACTGTCATCGCCGTTCCAGTCATATTGTATATGATCATCCCAAGTAATGGTGCTGTCACTGATAGGTTGTAGTTCAATTCGATATTCCCCCACCGTCGACGAGTCTTGGTTTCTTATTTTGATGCCTTCAAAGCCAAGGGTTTCACCGCTGGTGATACCAAAACTGCTATTTAACACTCTGATTGCTGCTGTTGTTGCCTGGTTAGAGTCGGTGATAACAAAGTCACTGCCGCCAAAATTTTGCGTTGTACAACTATCATCAGTGTTTTTAATGAAATTGTTGCCATCAAAATATTCAGTGGTAACGGCCAACAACAAGTCATCAGTTTCTGGACCAAAGCCGTTATCTATTAGTAACCGGCCCCATCGATACTGGGTTCCACCAACACCACTGATTGATACAAGATTATTGGTATCATCTAAATCCGCCAGGGCACTTTGTGTATCACAATCATCCGGATTATTTGTATCATAGCTTTGGTGATAACAGATTGGTTCTCCCGCATAGCTGTTGTTCGTCACAAAACTAGGCAAAAAATCGACGTTTAGAGAGCTAGCAAAAGCAGCGTAGGGGCTGGACGATTTCGAATACAGTACTTGCCCACCCACTAACGTCAAGGTCCGACTTCCTAAAAAGGGGTTTTCCACTACTTCAATATCCGGAGATGCGTGAAAAGACACAGTACCGTTAACATTTGAGTCTGATAGTTGGATATCACTGACTTGTGCTGACTCGAGCCATGTCCAGACACTATCATCCTGATAGTTTTGCATGGTTTGTCCGGCGCTGTTCTTTGCCGTAACCGCAAGTTGCACAGGCATTGCAAAACTGGTTGGCTGGCCAAGGTAAGTGAAGCCGCTAGTGACGTTGCAAGCACTAGCAAGTTCTGGGGTGTTTTGTTGCACATCAAAATAGGCTGGAATAAACAGCCCAAGGGTAACGGGCGAATTACCACCAGCGGTTGCTGAGGTAATGATATTGCCAAAGAAACTTGCATCTTTAACATCCATGGATATCTGCCCATATTCATTGTAGTGGGCTTCAAACGTATAAGTTCCTGAACTCACACTGACATTGGCTTTGGTCTGGTTAATGCCGCTGTCATAGAAGCTGGCGGTTTCCGCTACCGCTAAAGTGTCGCTTTGTGCATAAGTCAATACGCCATCAACTGCTCCGCCACCGATTGGTAGCAATCGATTTACCGCTAATTGCAAATTCCCTGGTTGGTAGTTTGGTAAAACAGCTCCTTGTGAGCCAAGTGCGCTTAGATTTATCTCAACTGACTCGCCGGCGCGAGCAAAGGTTGATGTAGCACTGGTTGTAAGGCTTAATCGATCAGGTATCACCACAAACTGAGTTGAACCAGTAGCGACGCCTGCACCATCAATATCCGATTCAACGGATAAACTAATTTGACCTGCATCGGAATAAGAAAAATCAGACAAGGAGGCGATCCCATTGGCATCAAATACCAAGGGCACATTGGATGTAGACCCAGCAACAATGTGACCTGAGCCAGTTTCAATATTGGTAACACAACTACCGGGATCATCACATGACATGCCAAAGGACACTGTTTGGGTTCCTTCTAAGGCTGCCACACAGACACCAATACCATCGTTGATATCGGTTTTCACTGCACGCAGCTGTGCGCCACTAAAATTACTTTGAGCAAGTTGGTTGGCAAATACGTCTGTTGTTGTCGCCCCGATAAATTGGAATCCCGCATCGTTGAACACCATATTGCAACTATCACCGCTGGTTCCTTCACATTTGGTGTTTTCATTTAATACTGCAAGTGTCACAGTGCCCGCATCAAGCTGACTAAATGAAACCGAGGTTGGCGTATTGGCAACGATGGTTACTGTGGAACCATCTGTCCAACCGGAATTTGGACTCATATCTACCGTGACATCTTGATCGTATAACTCAGTGCAGCTTTCATTTGCACAGGCACTTATAGTGACGGACTCAGCCTCACAGGTGAGCGCGGAGCCATCATGTTCAATCAGGTATTGATAGACGAACGAACAGGTAGTCAATGAATCTCTATCGGTAATGACCTCATTGTTATCTTGCACATAGTTGTAGATACGCACATCATCGAACTCGCCGTTCGCAGAGTGCTGAGTACTTGTGACAACGAGGTAATCAGAACGATTATCACCAATATACAGGGTGTCCAGATCTCCCAGTGCAGTGGTTAAGTTATTGTCACTATTATTGGTCAGGCTTTGTGTTACGCCGTCAATATAAATAGCGATATGTTGAGTCTGTAAATCCCATGAAACCGCTACATGTTTCCAAACGTCTGCTGCAAAACTTAAATTTAGAGAAGTGGATGCGCCAAAGTTGTTGTCTCTGTCATCTTCCATATTGAAATCTAATCTACCTGTACCAGTAATGGCCAAATAGAAATACTTGGACTGGCCTAAATCACCCAGATCAGTTGAAGCATCGAATAGTTGTCGTGCGTTGCCAGAATTCCATGCCTCATTACTTCGATACCAAAATGAAATACTGCCTTTGTTACCCAGTGTATTCACATCAACATTAGTATCGATGCCATTGTACTCGCCATTCACACTAGCGCTGGCGGGAACTTCCATTGCTTTACAGGCTTTTTGTTCAGATGGATTGATAGGCAACGCCAAACCCAAGTGCGAGGCATGATTGGTATTGATAGAGTTATCCAAAACCGCATTGCTTCCTAACCAACTATCTTGTTCAAATTGATATTGCGCCACCAACTCATCGCTGTCGCACTGTGTACAATCATACTGAGATTGGCCGTATAACTCGGTAACTAATGAGCTATCGATTTGATTGCTGTAGAACTTGATTTCATCCATTTGGCCTTTGAAGAAATCTTTTAAGTTAGCAGGTGTCGACTCGTCATTACCTGATTGCCACGCGTTAGCGCCAAAGATCATCGGCTCCGAATTACCCGTTGTACCGGAAGTGAAATCGAGGTTTGTGTCTGATAACACACCATCGACATATAACCTCATTCCATTTGATCCCCACGTATAAACGAGGTGATGCCAGTTGTTGACGGATATTAAGGGGTCGGTGTTGATTTCACCATTTGAATTGGTGTTTTGATGGCGAACACGAATAGCGCCAGTTGGCTGCAACCAAATGGTTAAATGGCCGCCCGAATCGTAACCACTTGAGTCACGAGAGTAGAGGCCTTGGCCACCTTGGCTTGAAGTGTCTGAATGACTGAGACTGGTGGCATTGAACCAAAAAGAAATGGCGCCATTACCGGTCTCAAAGGCACTTACATTTGCAATATTGAGATGATCACCATCGCCATTAAAGTTACCAGACTGGCAAAATTTACCCGCTTCTAAAACAGTAACGCCATCAACAGAAACACCATTGTAGCCATTTATAACATCAATGATTTCGTCACTATTGCTACTTAAACTGCACACATCAAGAGGCCAATGTGACTCCAACACATCCGTGTTGGGACAAGCGCTACAAGCATCATCAGTTAAATCAAAAAGGTCATCAACTTCGGTTTGACCCAGTTGGCTCTGATACAAACGAATATCGTCAACTTTACCCATAAAGTGATCATACAAATCTGCTGGAGCAGATTCTTGATTACCACTTCGCCATGCGCCTGAACCAACAACAATGGGTTCGTTATTACCGTTCAAACCACCACGATAATTTTGTGTAGCCACACGCTGTTTATCTAAGTAGATTTCCATCCCTTGGGAGCCAAAAGTATAAACTAAGTGGTGCCATGTATTTTCGCTGACCAGGTTACTAGTGGATTGCGCGTAATAACTACTGCTATTTGATTGGTGTCTAGCGTTTAGACTGCCATCTTGGCTCACATAAATAGTTAAGTGGCCACCACTGTCAAAACCGCTAGAATCTTTCGAAAATAGTACCAAGGCATCCCGAGTGGAATCATTTTCATGGGCCAGATCATCGACCTGAAACCACATTGACACGCTGCCATCAGCAATCTCATATTCACTACTATGTGGAATGTTAAGATGTTGCCCATTGCCTGCAAATGCGCCAGCTTGGCAAAGTTGACCACTTGTATTAATGCTCGCACCATCAACGGCAACGCCGTTAACACCCGCTATCACATCAACCACTTCGCCGCTGTCGCCATTGAACGCACACACATTCATTGGCCAATGCCCTAACAACTGAATATCGAGTGATCCGCAATCTGGTTCGCTACCAGCATTGCTAACAGCCTCAGAAGACGTCAACGCATAATTGTAAATTGCGAAGTTTTCAAATTCGCCATGGGCAGAGTTGCGGCTACTGTTGCTGACAAAATAATTGCTACGATTATCACCGACATAGAGTGTATCCATATCGCCCAAAGCGCCATTGAAACGCGAATTGGTCGCGGATTTAGAACCAGATGAACTGTCATTGTTTACGTATATTTTTATTCCATTGTTGGGTACGTCCCAAACGATAGTAATGTAAACCCATTCATTGGCAACGTAGTTAAGCCCAGTTAATGATGTCCGCAAGTCGTAATCATCATCATCTTCAACACCAAACTGCAGCTCGCTATCCTCAAGGGACAGATAAAAGTACTTGTCTTGTCGCGGTGCTTGATTAGACGCATCTAAAAGTTGACGGCCGGTGTTATCAGACCAATCAAGATCACTTCGATACCAAAAACTAATACTACCCACATCCCCAATGTCGTTTAAATCAATGCTTGTATCCACCGCATCCACGGTTGAACTACTGGTATTTGCTGGGACGCTAAGAATCTGACAACTGCCGCCAGAATAAGAAATCGGCGAGACACTGCCCAAAGGGCTGGCATCAAATCCATTGCCAGAGCTATCGATAACCGTACCAGACCCATTCCAGCCGGTTTGATTAAACTGATAAAGTGCGCGTAGGCTTGAGGAAGCCTCAGTAGTACAGACATTCTCAAATTCATAAGTAGTAAATAAATCGTCGACATAGTTAATCATCGCATTACTGTTTAGCGTAACATTTTGTGCCGAGACTGAGCCTGTAAACACAGAACCGCTATTGAATGTCGCGGTTGCCAAAGAATAGAGTATTCCTTCTCCTTGGGAGTCACTATTAAAATTAACGTATTGATAGGCAATGATATTGAGTACCGCCGTATCAGTTAATCCATTGATGACTCGGTTTCTATTAATGTTCAAGTTGCTAACGTACAGGTATACAGTTCCCGTTCCAACCGCGTTAATGCCAATATCATTGGCACTATCTGCAGCATTAATATTAAGGTACTGAATATAGTATGTACCGGGTTTTAAATCGATGGACGCGCCACTACTAATAGTCATCCCATTCATGTAATAGGTTGAGTAATTGCTAGAGAAACTGGTGATACCTGACTGAGCGTTAATGTAACCAAAAACATTGGTATTGCTTGTCCCTTCTCCTAGCACAGTGCCATAAGAATTAAAGGAATCACCTGAAAAGGACGGAAACTCACTGCTAATATCCAGCGCTTCAGAAGCAAAGCCAGAAACCGAACACTCAGCACTAACGCAGCTTGTTCCATTTTTAGCATTAATTTTACCCGAGACAAAAGGCAATATCGTTGATGGCGCATTGGTGATCTGTGCACCATTGTTAATTGTTAATTCGCCAGTACTTGAAAAGCTCTGAACCCCATTGGGAAACACAGCATCACATTGTGCAGCACGTAAGTAAGGACTAATTAGGGTGAGTAACAAAATTAATATCAGGCGCATAATTAGTCCAAAATCGCATCAACTGCGACGGTCCGGCTAGCAGTCACTTTACCTTGGCTGCACAGACCTGTACTTTCAAAGCGGAAGTAACTAACCGTTTCGTCCTCAAACCCAGTGATTAAGGTACAGCTAGTGAATGCCGAGCAATTTTCTAAACCTTGGGTGTTAGTGAACAGAAAACTAGACGCACTGCAAACGCTGGCGCCATCTTGTGTGGCAGGAAATGCCCTCTGAATACTTATCTCTAGTGACGACTGCGCGGCATTTAGCGCTCTTACCCCATAAACCTCATGAATCACCGCGTCAGCAGAGGCACTAAGCAAACGCACCATGCTCAATCCCAATAACGCCATGATAATGATCACAAACAAGGCGATGACTAGCATGCTACCTCGCTGCCCTTTCAATGGTATATTTTGGATCCGATCAAGGCGCATTGGGAATATGCACCTCATTGTTAAACACCACTAGCTCGTCATTTAACTCAAAGCGAAACAAGGTTAGCACAAATGCATTACGAGTTAGGGTAGCTTCTGCAATCCTAAATGGTTTATCTTGCTCCTCACCGCCAAGATCATTTTGTACATTTTCAGCCATCAAAACACCGCCGCTCAACGAGGTATTCTGGGTACTGTTAAATCCATATCCGGTATATCGATAAACTGCTCTTGCCGTTACACAATAGCTCACGGGCGTATCTATGACATAAGCTCGAGAGCTGGGTGAATCGGCGGCAAATAAGCTGTCTGAAAGCAGAGTTAAAATCAATTTTTTATTGTCATCAGGGTCAAGTGAAGGTGCACTGTCAAGTGCAAAACGCTTATTGGTCGAACCATAAACATCATTTACTGAGGTGGGATAAACAACCACCGAATGATTGGCTGAATATAGGTAATTAGAGCCACTGGCGGTTGTATCAATCACCTTAAACGAATCTGCAGGGTCTTCTGGTGAAACCGGAATATCAAAGTAAAAACTACTGAACAAAACCGGCACAAATTCAATACATTGAATAGATGAATTGCCACTAGCCCGCAAGCTGTTGGGTAGCGCGTTACTCAACTCGCGGTTGAGTCTTTCAACAACAAACCGCCCTTCACTCAACAACTGATCACGCTCGACAACATCGACGTATATTTCAGTTCCTGTGCGAATAAAACCCGCGATCCCCACCGATACTACGCCGAGCACTACCAGCACGGTCACCAACTCGATGAGCGTAAAGCCCTTTTGATTCGAAGGAGCAATCACTAGTAGTTGCTCCTATAAGTGGAAAACACCAGAGTCTCTTGACCCGGAGTCGTTACCTTAATACTAATTAGCTTTGTGCGCTGGTCGTTATCAGCCACTCCGTCAGTGTTGCCGTCATAAACAACGCGAATTGTATAACTAAACCCTTGATATAGATTTTGACCAGCGACTTGCAACACCTCCCCTAAGGAGTTTCTGATTTGTCCGGCGCTCTGGGTTAAACCATTATAATCATCAACATCATCGAAGTTGGAAGCAGTTGCATCCCGGCTTTCCCCTGCGTCTGGCCCTAAATTTCCAGCAGGGGTGCAACTTGACTCTCCATTGTCGTCAAAATCACCATCATCATTTAAATCATCGTTACAACGAATGCTGCCAATTCCGTTTTCATCATAAGACTTAGCAGCAATTTCACGTAACAAGGTCGCGGCTAGCTCGGTTGCCCTCACCTGCATAATGGGATCAACACTTCGACCTGCCTGGGGAAAAATCAGTGTGGTGACTAAGGTTAATGCAACGGCAAAAACCACCATACCGATAATCAATTCTATCAGTGTAAAACCCCGTTGAGCCCAAGTACCTTGTGCAGTTTTTTGTTTAATCGCAGGCATGAATATACCCCTGTGATTCAACACAAACTGCCACAGTTGTTTCACCCTGAATCTCTACGCGAGTATTCGCGGCACAAAAACCTAAACCAATATTAGGGCAGCCCATACTATTGAAGGCAATGGTCCCTGCCCCCGCCGTTATACTAACGCCATCGTCATTCATTTCGTCTATATCGGCGACTAAATATTGGCTGTCTTCACTACTATCAATAGTCGTTGCACAGGTTAATGACGAATTAACTACTGTATAGCGCAGTGTGGGGGGACCAAAGGATGAACTACTGCCAGAATAGACATTGACTTGAAAACAGAAATTATCGCGCGTGTCATTCATGGCACGTTGTTGCATGGTTCGTAAGGATGATATCAATCTTGATTGGTAGGTATATTCCACCGCGCTGCCAGTAGATTGGAAACGCGGTGCAATTGCTACGGCGAGAACACCGAGAAGCGCCATCACCACAATAAGCTCCAACAATGTGAAGCCTCTTGGGTATCTAATTTGCGATATATTCCTCACCGTTTATCATTAAGAAACCAGTGATGAGTTGGTTTCTTGTGCTTAACAGTCGTCAGAAACTACCGTAACCTGCGGCGCAGTGTTGGCGTCGGCAGCGTTTGAATATAGTACATAGCAACGACCAATGGTTGCAGTTGGTCTAAAGTCAGTTGTACCACCTAACGGAGATATCGCGAACGTATCAGCAGCTGGAGAGCCTGCAGCTGCACCGCCTGTTCCTCGTGTTAAGTCGAAGTCATTGGTAAAGTCAACTTGTACCCAATTGGTAACGGCATCTGCGCCAGCCGTATCAACCACATAGGCACTATCCGGGTAACCATATGATGTAGATACGCTGTTGCCACTTACCGTTACTGAAACAACACCCTGTCCAGCACCAACTGTGGCTTGATCACCGGCAATAGCTGATTTGGCATAAACAAGTTGAGCACCACTTTGTAATGCTGCTTTCACGCCTTGCAAGGTAGATGCGGTGGCATCACTACTTAAGTTAATAAATCTTGGGGCTGCCGTCACAGCCAAAATGCCTAATATTACGATCACAATGATCAGCTCAATCAGGGTAAATCCGCGTTGTTGATTTTGCATGTTTCTATCCTCGGTTAACAATGTATATAATGTATAAAAAACGTTAAAATTGAAATAGTTAAGCCAAAATGAAAGGTATGTTTTTTCATACCTTATTATAGTTTTTATCTACTATTTCCTGGCTCATTTATGTATTAGTTGTTGCTAAACACGATCACTTGGCCAATTCTTGGATCATAAATAAAACCATTGCCATCATTTCTATCGGTTGGTTCAACCGTTTGGTTTTTAATTGTTTGCGTCAGGTAATAAAAGCATAAATCGTTGCCTCCCGAGCCCGTACCCTCGCTAGAGTTTGTAAAATAGCGAAAGTCTTCAAAAGGACGTTGTTCCCAATTTGACGATATAGTGGGTGCACTTTGCATAATTAAATTGAACACACTTTCACAATCTAGGTCGTTTATGCTGTCATCCTCACTGCTTGAATCGTTGCTCAACTGACCAGTGGGATAACCCGAATCCATATCAATACCCACTTGCACACCATCAATCACAACGGACGTACTGTTAGTGCCGAAGTTTTCTTCGGGTCGACCTTCAAGCTCCCACGCCGCTCGCACTAGTCCTACACCGGTAGCAAATCCACCAGCAACACCCTCAACTGTGGCATCTTCAGCATCTTTGGTAATGTCCAACATTCGTGGTAACGCAGTGGCCGCTAGCAAACCAAGCACAATAACCACTACAACTAACTCAATAAGCGTAAAGCCCTGTTGTCTATTTGTTGCAGTCACTTTCTTCTCCTCATGACATGAACTTGAGTAAATACATTCATTATTCATCTTTTTATTATTTCCCTTCATAATCGCTCACTTTGTTAATGTACTGACTCGCCCATTAGCAATTTGGTATTCAAAACTGGGGCCAACAGATAATCGATAACGACACTTCGCATCATTAATCGCATCCTCATCATCGGTATCAACAAAATACTGTGCAAATACCTTAAAACCGTCAATTCTTAGCGGCATATTTAAAATCATTTGCCAAATTTTGGCACAGCCTTCACTGCTATTTTCAGCGGTAGGGTAACCATTTAGGCTCATTTTTATTGGCCTGCGATCTTTCTCTATCGGCATGTCATTTTCATCTGGTCTTGATTCATAGTGAACTAACATGACCATTCCGGGGCGACCTTCGGCCTGCCATTGCCAATGACTATTGGTGACACTTTGAGAAAAGCGCTGCTGCAAATTCTCCATGGCAATATATTTAACGTCTGGCTCACTATTGTTGAAATACATCACAAAGCTGGCCATTAGCACAACAAACACAAGCACAACGATAATTTTACCAAAAAATGTACGCGCTTTTTCTTGTCCCGCTTCTTGTCTATTCAAGTTATTTCACCTTGTCGATTAATTGCCTTTGTATGCACCCATCATCTCCCACATTGGTGTAAAGATACCCAGAGCCAAAATTAACACCATCACCGCAACAATAACGATTAGTACCGGTTCAATTTTTGACGTTAAGCTCTTTAAATCATAGTCCACCTCACGTTCATAGTAATCTGCCACCTCACCAAGTAACTCATCGACGCGCCCCGTTTCTTCACCAACGGTAATCATTTGCATAACCAAGGGAGTAAAAAGTTGGCTGGAATGCGCTACGCGAGACAAGCTCTCACCCTTTTCAATACTTCGTCGCATATTGATTATTCGCTCAGCCATAAATCGATTATCAACAGCATCCGCCACAAGGTTTAGTGCAGCAGTTAGTGGTACCCCAGAAACCAGCATCATCGAAAAGCTTCGAGCAAAACGACCAAGCAAGGTTCGCTCCAGCACACTGCCTATAATGGGCAGTGAGATTTTTCTCTTATCCCATTTGTAGCGGCCCACATCGGTTGCCAGATAACGCCTGATGACAAATATAAAGGCCCCAACACCTGCCAGCATTAGAGGCCACTTGGTCACAAACATATCTGACATTCCAAGCAGCACACGTGTCATTAAGGGCAACTCTGCATCGAACTTTTCAAACATAGTGGCAAAGATTGGAATCACCCAAATATTCATTACCACCAACGCAGCCACCAGCGCAATAAGCACAAAAATAGGATATCGAGTTGCAGACTTAATTTGTTTTCGAGTTTCTTGCTCTCTGACCAAATAATCAGATAGTTGTAAAAATGCTTCGTCCAGCTTACCGGTGTTTTCGCCAACGTGAACCACTGAGACAAACAGTTGATTAAATATATGTGGATGTTGGTGTAACGCTGAAGAGAAAGTGCGACCTCGTTCTAGCTGATCAACCACGTCCCTCAAAGCCAATGCCATTCTTTTTGAGTTAGTTGTTTCTGCTAAGCCATTTACTGCCCGTAAAATAGGGATCCCCGATTTGCTCAGAGAATACATCTGGCGAGCAAAAATCACCAAATCTTCCAAGCTCACTTTTGGCGTAAAAAAGTTAATCTCGTTTTTAGTTTCTTTATTACTTTGCTGCTCAGTGGCCTTGTAGATGTTCAACGGAGTCACATTTCGACCCGCCAAGGCTTTTGCCGCAGTAGACGCATCTATCGCCTCAATAAGACCACTGGTTAGCTCACCATTTGCGGCTCGACCTGTATAGTTAAACTGCGCCATCGTCTCCCGCCTGTTCATCTAGCTCGGTTGACATTTCTTGGGTATTTTTCGCCCCTTCACTATCAGCGACCATCTCAACTAAACGCAAAACTTCATCAACCGTAGTGAAGCCCATTTTGGCATAGGACAAAGCCACGCTTGCCAACGACGCGTAACTTGGATTAGCAACGGCAGCCTTGCTAAAGGCGACTGTATCCGAGACTTTGAGAGCATCCATCATAGCTTCATTCATTTCAAGAAGCTCAAATACCCCCATTCTGCCGCGATAGCCTTTTTGATTGCAATTTTGACACCCTGCGCCCATTTTGAAAGTCGCGGTTTTAGCACTCTTGTCAATATTTCCTAACCAGAACATTTCTTCTTCATTAGGAACATAATCGGTTTTACAGTTATCACAGATGCGACGAACCAGTCGTTGTGCAACAATCGCTCGCAATGAGCTTGCCACCAGATAACCCGGCGCTCCCATATCGAGTAGTCTAATGGCACTACTGATCGCATCGTTGGTATGCAGTGTGGATAACACCAAATGCCCAGTTAGGGCACCTCTTAGCCCAATTTCCACTGTTTCGGTATCACGCATCTCACCCACCATAATGACATCGGGGTCTTGTCTTAAGGTCGTGCGCAGCACATTAGAAAAAGTGAGGTCGATTTTGGTATTAACCTGTACCTGGTTAATTCGTGGCAGACGATACTCAACCGGATCCTCAACAGTGATGATTTTGGTTTCCGGTGAATTGAGTTCACTCATAGCGCCGTACAAGGTGGTTGTTTTACCCGAACCTGTGGGACCCGTGACTAATATCATGCCATGGGGACGTTGCAACATAGTTCGGAATCGCCGAAGCAGTGGCCCGGGCATACCTGTTTGTTCGAGCGTTAACAAGCCTGCGGATTGGTCAAGTAAGCGCATTACAACAGACTCGCCATTTTGCACTGGCATGGTAGAGATACGGACATCAACAGTATGCCCTTTTATTCTCACTTGAGTCCGGCCGTCTTGAGGCAAACGTTTTTCAGAGATATCCAGTCCAGACATGAGCTTTAAACGCAATACCAATGCCGAAGCAATGTTTTTTTCTTTAATCACGTTTTCTTGCAGTATGCCGTCTACCCGTTGCCGAATTCTGAGCATACCTTCATCTGGTTCGATATGAATGTCGGACGCTTTAGCTTGAACCGCATCTTCAAAGATTGATTGCAAAAGGCGCGCGACAGCAGTGTCTTGCTCTTCTTCTATACCACTGGTGAAATCAAACTCGTCGTCACTGTCGTATTCCTCTGCCAGTTCTTGCGCGAACGAGGCAATCTCTTCGGTACGACGATAAAAGCTGTCATAGGCTTCAAACAATTGTGCCTCAGCCACCACTGCCAGTGTTAAAGGCTTGGGCAACAGTCCTGACAAGGCATCAACCGCGTTGATATCTGCAGGGTCACTCATTCCAACTAGCAATTTGTCGCCTTTGTCATCTAACACGATGGCGCGATATCGCCGCGCTTGAACTTCAGGAAGCAACTTCACATGTTCTGGCTGGACGCGATACTCAGGAATATTAATCAGTGGAACTTGTAAATGTTGAGACAAAAACGTTAGTAAATCGTGTTCTGAAACAAAGCCTTGCTCTACCAACACCGCACCTAACTTACGGCCTGACTCACGCTGCGCCGACAAGGCTTGCATCAGCTGTGGCTCAGTAATGATATAGTTTTGAACGAGCAAATCACCTAGACGAATTTTGGCTTTTGGTTGCATTAATTCACCCCTGCCAAATACTGGATTCTTTGATCGACAAATTTTTCGACCTCAATGGTTAATTGCGATAACTGCTGAACATATCGATATGCCGATAGCGCTTGCTTTGGGTTGTTTAAACGCTCATTAGCGATAGCTAACCCCAGCCACCACTTAGCCTGGGCAGGCTGAAGTTGAGTCAGCTGTTGATAATCTTTTTGTGCCTCGCTGAAGCGCTCAAGTTGTTGAGCCAGAACGGCACGATATGACAGAAATGAGAGAGTTTGAGCCTTGCTCCCACCATAAGCGATTAATAAATCGTGTGCCTTTTGCGGATTTTTTAACTGTACATGTAACTTCGCTTGCATCATGCGAAACTCGATATTGTCGGGTTGCTGCTGGATACCTTGTGCTAACACAACATCAGCTTGTGTGTAATCCTTTTGAGAGAAAAGCAGCGCAGTAAGTCGCTTGCGGGCAGCGGGGGTATCAGGGGCAATGTTCAGCAATTTTTTCAATAACTGAATTGCTGTTTTATTGTCGCTTCTACTAAGTGCAATTTGTACTTGGCGGCGAATATCTTCTTGGGTTTCAACCGTGCGAGTAAACTTAATGGCAACTGCTTGCTCTTCAGGCTCAGAAGCTGCTGAGTCATCGTTGTCTTGCGATTTCACTTTAACACTATTGCCCAAAACTTGATTACTGAGTTTGCCTTGGTTAGCAATAGAGGCGGTTTCCATGTTTGGCTGATTGTCAGTAGAGAGTTGGCTTGGTTTTTTGGTAGCGACCTCGATTGCAGGTGATGGCTCGACTATTTTTAAATCGGGCTTAACCACTGACGTTTCGACCAACGTATCCTGGTTAGCACTTTTAGTCTCACTCACCACTTGGTCGTCATTATTGCTACGCGTGTTATTGTCACTTGCCGAAGATTGCAATGGTTTGACAACATTATCATTGGCGCTTTCTATTTCCCTTGTTTGCTCCTTAGTCTCTTCGGAGCTAGTAAGTAAAGGAGGATTTGAGTTGGCCATGAACTTGATGTAAACGAACCAACTGGCAGCTGCAATAAAAACAACTAACGCAAACAGTACCCAAGGGGAGAGCCTGGTTTTTTGTGGTGCCTGGTAGTCTGCGTTTAGATCAGAGCCAGACTTTCTCGCCTCCAAGTCTTGCAGCATTTTATTTACCACGCTCACAACATCCACCTCTCATAAGCAAAGGTGGCAGCAATAGCAATCATAAAAACTACCGCAATGATGATGGCAAGCTTGACATGTTTATTAGGTAGTGAGGCAGCCTCGGTATCCTTAATTGCAATATGTAGATGAGACAAAGTGACTTGCTGTTTGCCCTCGCCATAGGCCAGCATCAGTGCCTTGTGACAAAGCACATTGACGATTCTGGGCGTACCTTTACTGGCTTTGAACATCAGCTCGGCACATTTACGATTAAAAATTTCTGCGCCGCGATAACCAGCAACAGCCATACGGTGGCGCACATATTGATAAACTTGATCAGCGTCCATCAATCGTAAGGTATAAGAAAACGTGATCCTTTGTTTAAGTTGGCGAAGCTCCGGCAAAGCAAGCTTCTCGTCAAGCTCAGGTTGACCAAACAATACCACTTGCAATAGCTTTCGAGATTCCGTTTCTAGGTTGGTCATTAGCCTTAGCGCTTCAATACTCTCAACGGGTAAGGCTTGGGCTTCATCAATAATGAGAACCACGCCTTTATTTTGTTGATGAATATGAATGAGTTGCTGCTGAATTCGATGGGTAAATTCTTGCTGATCAGAGTGGTCGGTTAAACTCACATTAAGTTCATTGGCCACCGAACGGCGCAGTTCGACCGGGTTTAAGTAGGGATTGGGAATATAAGCGGTCACAAAATCTTGCGGTAACTCGTTGAGTAGCTTTCGGCAAATCAGTGTTTTGCCGGTACCCACTTCCCCCGTGACCTTGATAAAGCCTTCACCTGTTTTTAACGCAGTCACAAGCACCGCTATCGCTTCTTTATGACTGGGTAGTCCGAAGAAATAGTTGGTATTTGGCGTTAATGTAAACGGTAATTCCTTTATGCCGTAGTGGTAAAGGTACATTATTTTATTCCACGTATAACCAGTCAGCCATTTGGTCTCGGCTTTGTTTTAGCTGTTGCTTCCAAGTATTTGCGTCAACAACTGTCGGCTTAAGCAAAATCACTAATTCTTTTTTGGTCTCAACATCATTTTTACTTTTGAATAAATTACCTAATATTGGGATATCTCCCAATAGTGGTGTTTGTGAATCGCGCTCAGACACAATCGATTGCATCAAGCCACCAATCACGACTATCTCACCCGAATTTGCATGAATAACGGTATCTGATTCACGAATATTGCTTTGCGCCAAAGGCAAAACAAAACGCTCTTCGTTAAGAGTAATGACTTTTTCTTGTTCTTCCGTTTCAATAACAGATGGGTGAACGTGCAACAAAACACCGCCGTTTTCATCAATTTGCGGTGTTACATCCAAAGCAATTCCGGAAAAGAAAGGGGTTAATTCAATATTAGGTGTAACGGTCGTACTGCCTGAGGTGATGGTATTTTGATTCGATACTTCGGTCACAAAGTATTCGTCATCACCGACCTTAATCACCGCTTTTTGGTTGTTGGTTGCGGTGACTCTAGGGCTAGACAGTACTTGCACATTGCCCTGAGTTTCCAACAAGGTCAGCACCCCAGAAAAATCAGCATTTAAGAAAGATAAGCTGGTCACGCCACCAATAGCGGCAGATATTTGATTACCAAAGTTTCCTGCAGAGGTGGCAAAAGTTAATTCGGTGCTTCCACCTCGGTCGGCAATTTGATTCCAGTTTATCCCTTGCTGATATTCATCGCTAAGTGAGACTTCAATAATACGCGCCTCTAACACGACTTGGCGTTTAACGATCTCTTCAGATATTTTTAAGAAATCACGAACACTGCGGATCTCTGATGGCATAGCTCGAACTGTAACCAGCCCCGCTTGCGGCGTGACCATAACAATACGGCCATTATCAGTACCTATCATCGATTGCAAAGTAGCTTGAAGGTCTTTCCAAAAATCGGTTTCGGTGCGTGTGCTGATATTAACACCGTTGGTATTGTTGCCGCTTGAGCCGCCACCAATATTACTGCCATTGGTTGAATTACCGCTAAAATTATTAGCGCCATTGCCGCTACTAGAACCACCTTGACTACCAGCTACCTGAGATACACCACCAGATGAAATACTCGTTTGAGTCATGCCATCTCTTTGCATCAGCAAATAATTAACTGGAAAGGTTTCCGTTCTCATACCGGCAGGGAAAACACGGAAAATTTGATCCGTTTTTTGAATATCATAACCATAAAGCTCTGACACCAACGTGAAGACTTGATCAAGCGTGACTTGCTTCAAGCTCAATGAAATGGTCCCAGCTACTTGGGGATGAATCGCAACACTGTATGGCGTGTCATCCACAAGACCAGCAAAGAAGCTAGTTGCTTCAACACTTTTTGCATTAATGTCATATTTTTCTTCGCCAAACATGGGGTCATCAAGCAGTGACTGCTCTGGCAATAGAGCCTGTGTTACCGCATCGGGAACTGTGTCCAAGGGTGCATTATGGCTACTCATGGCATCAACTTGCTGTTGCACGGCTGCATCCATCGATTTTTGTGCCGGCCCCTTTTCAGAGGTGGTTTGACAGCCCGCCAACAACCACGTGAAAACTACGATTAAACATTGCTTAGAAGTCATTCGTTGCATCTTTTTTTATAGAAAATGGATTAACAAACAGTTCCGTCTCACGTCCTTGAACAATTAAAACGACACCATTTTTATGAATTTTTTTAACCTTATTGCCTTTCCAGTCCTGTCCTTCAGTAACAGAATCGCCATTGATCACAGCGCTTTTACTGTTTTCTTTGATAAAAACTGCAGACACAACCAACGCGGAAGTCACCACTGAGCTTGACTCACTGCCAGATGCGCTCGCGATAAAGCCTTGAGGTCTTGTGGGATCCACCGGCTGCTGCGCAAATGCAGGTTGACCAAGCATAAATGTAGTGATCAACACAAAGCGTCCCTTACCCATCATTCCACACCCCAATAAATGCCCGGTTGGTACTCAAGGTATAAATCTCTATCTCGACTTCAGCCAGCGGATAATCTCCAACGTTGTAATGAAACTTTTTCCAATAAAATTGGTAGGGTAGCGCCTCAACCCGTTGCAAATATGCCTGAATATCAAAGTAGCTGCCTTGCAAGGTTATTTGCACACCGTGTTGATATAAATTGACATCAGTGAGCTCATTTTTTTCTTCCATCACCAACATCGCAGTGGGCGCAATGGAGCGCATCTCCATCAATTTGAGCGAATCAAATTGTGCAAACACACGTTCGAGCAAGCGTGGCATTTGGTTGGCTGGCACCAAATCTTCCGTTTGAGCGGCTAAGGATGAATCAGCATCTGAAATTTGTTTTTGAATGGTAGAAAGGCGCGCTTTTATTGGCGCATCAGGGTCTTCTCGCAATGCAATCTTCAGTTGCTCTACTTGCATTTGTAATCGAGTAACTTCCGCTGATTGGCGCTGAACCTCCATCTTTTTCTTGTCCCAAGACATTAATGTTGGTTCAATAAATAGAACATATCCACCCAGCAGTATCAGTGCTACCACTGCGGTTAAAGAAAGAACTCTCTCGCGGTGTGTTAGTGCAGCGAAGGTATCTTGCCATTGGGCATATCGAGACGACAAAGAGTCACTCATTCACCATCTCCTTTCACGTCATCCAACTCGGAGCTCAGTATAAAGTTTAGCGTGTCTTTGTCATTACGCATCATTCTTGCACCAGCAAACTCTCTGCCAGAAAAATAATTTGCCTGACCAAGTTTGGATACCCATTTGGGTAATGCTTCCGAATTTGCCGTGGTGCCTTCCATATACAACTTACGTTCGTCTAAGGAGATTGTCGTTAACCACAATGAAGGCTGATGATATTGTGCAAGATCAGCCATTAACGCAGAGAAGCCATTGCTACGCTGAGTTTCTCGGTTATTAAGCTCATCTAAGATGGTTAGCTTCATGTCTAATTCTTGCTGGTTCTTTTCGATAGAAGCAATAATAGACATATTTTGTGTGCGGGAATCTTTTGCTTCTCTGAAGGTATCAACCTGGAATTTAGTTTGTTCTACTTCTGCCAGTAGCCCATCAATTTTGTTTTCGGTATTGGTGTACAAAGTATTGGCCCAAACCCATCCAGCCAAAATAATCAGGGTGCAAAAGGTAGCCATAAAAAGGACGAAATTTAGATTGAGAAGAACAATCTTGGGTTTTAAGTCATCTCGGAAAAAATTGATTCTATTTTTCATGGACCAATCCGTTTTGTTGCATGAAAGCAGCACCAATGCTGCCAACCAAACTGGTTCGGTAAAACAAATCATCCGTCGACTCAATTTCAGGTACTAGAGCCTCTACTTGCATGAAGGTTAATTGCTGCATAATTTCAGCTAACTTATCAATATGAGGAGATTCGATAGAGAGCAAAATCTTTTTAACTGGCGCTTGACGCAATTGGCTCTCGAAATAATCCATCGAACGTTGAATTTCAACGCTTAAGTTATCCCCGACGCCCATTTGCAATTCTTGCTCACTAAACGTCGATAGGTTTTCGTATCCTCGTAATCGCCGCGAAAAGTAGATATCTCCCCGTTTAATAATATTTAGACAAATATCTTGCCCCGGCTCTTGCACTAATGTGAGCACGGCGTCGTCACTATTTTCAACCAAATCAGCAACCACCAGCTCCAAAATACCAACACTTTTTAATTCCAGACTCGCGTCATGTATCCCTTGTGTTATTTGCTGCATTTCGGCTTGTGTTAATGCAACCACATTGACTTTGTTTGCGCCGGCACTTTGCGCAGGCAAGTCAAAATAATCGACAACAATATCATCTTGATGGGGAACAAGATCTTTGACAGTCCAAACTAGCGCCTGGGCCAATTCAGCATCATCAACTTGGGGTTTATCAACTTGTTGAACTTGATATTTACTAGCAGCCAAAATTACGTGGCATGGGGTATTGGCCAGGGACTCATCTGAAACATAGTTTTTGAGGTGCTTTTGCCACTCGTGAGCAGGCAACAGTTGTTGCTTAACCCAACGAACCGTTTGCTTGTCTTTTAACAGAACAGACACTTGGATAGAATCAATGCCAAACTCCAATCCTATGGAGTAATACTTGGATGGTTTTTTCAAGCGCTGCTTTATATATTGACGCCAACCTGCATGCATAGATTACGCTTTTGTCTTTATTTTATTTATTATCAATCTATTACAGCAAACTTCGCTACTTTTCGCTAGATAAATTGATGGGCATTACGACTAAATGATGAGAAATAGTTGGCTGTTTAGCGAATTATTATCTTGTTGGCAGTGTTTCGACATCCATAAGATAAAAATCAGCGCAAGAGCATAAAGAAAATCGACACACACAATATAAAAAAGCCCTGCAATGACAGGGCTTCAATATCAGTAAATTACACTAAGTGTCGGTATTCCTCAGAACGGAATATCGTCGTCAAAATCAAAATCAGGTTCAGCCATAGGAGGCTGTTGAGCAGGTTTCGCGCCTTGTCCCTGATTGGCAGGAGCTTGTTGAGGTGCATTGCCACCATATTGCTGACCACCACCTTGTGGTGCTTGTTGGTAATTCTGCTGAGGTGCGCTTTGCTGGGGTGCATTTTGCTGTGGACGTTGCTGGTTTTGGTTGTATCCGCCACCCATGTTGTCGCCCTGACCACCTTGGCCGCCTCTGCCACCTAACATTTGCATTTGGTCGACAATAATCTCAGTTGTATATTTGTCTTGGCCACTTTGGTCTTGCCATTTACGCGTTTGCAGTTTGCCTTCTACGTAAACTTGTGACCCTTTGCGCAGATACTCACCAGCAATTTCAGCTAGACGGCGGTACATGGTTAAACGATGCCATTCTGTGCGCTCTTGCATTTGGCCTTGTTGATCTTTCCAGCTTTCACTGGTTGCTAAGCTAAGATTAGCCACAGCGTTTCCGTTTGGCATATACCTTACTTCTGGATCTTGTCCAATATTACCAACTAAAATTACTTTGTTTATGCCTTTAGATGCCATGATTACTCCTATCTTGTGTTCTTTTACCACTTAAACGTCGGTGCCAACTTAGCGTTTACGTCTGTTACGCTGCTTGTCAAATCGATAAAAAGCGACCTGCGTAGTGTGGGCATTTGTCTTTTTTATAAGCCAAACAATACTGTATTAATGATCCGGTAAGTGTATAACGAATAGCAGGTCCAATACCATTAGACTGTTAGGTTATTTGCAACCTATTTTGCAGTCTTTGTATATTCAAGTTCTATCCAAGTCCGTATTAGTTTGGCACAAACTCAAAATTACCAAGTACAGAATTTATTGAGTACCGATAATCTGTTGGGCTTGTTGCAAATTAAAGTGCTTATCAGCTTTGATATAAAACGTACTTTCGGTGTTATCTAAGGCGACTTCTAGTGCGCCTTCCATCCTCATCAATTGCTCGCATGCTTCATCCAATTGATGTTTCGAGCCTTGCCCGATAAGGGTGTAGCGTCTTACCGTATCGACAGACTTTAATCCTAAAATAATCCACGCCCACGCCAACAATAACACTACGCCAAACCATAACACGTGACCGGGTTGCAAAAAATTACTCAAAATTCCCGCCGATACTCCGCCAATGAAGGCACCAAAAAACTGGAAGCTGGCAAACATGCCCATCGCCGAACCCTTTTTGCCCGCTGGGGCGATACTCGACACCCATGCGGGTAAGTTGGCTTCTAAGTAATTAAATCCGCTAAAAAATAGCACCGCAAAAACCGAAATAAGCATAACGCTAGGGGCGATAGACAATCCCGCACACGCAACGATAAGCAGCGCTATCGATACCAACATCAGGGTTTTACGGGCAAAGGTACGATTGAGTCCCATGAGTAAAGTGAGTCCAAGTATCGACGTCAGCAAAATTGGCCAATAAATATGCCAATGACCGTCAATGGGTTCGCCACTGGCAACTAACATAATGGGAATTTGCATGAAAAATAGGGTTATCAAGCAGTGAAGAATACACACACTGATGTTTAATCGTTTAATTTGATGATTGCTAAACAGCGCTTTTAGATCTTTTAAGCTAGGTAGTGTGTCACCACTTGGTGCTTTACTGTGACCATTGGGTACGACCAACCAAACTAACGGTATACAAATAGCTGCCAGAGCAGCGGTAATTAAAAATATACCAGATAAGCTCCACTTCTCGGCAATTAGAGGGCCAAGCAATAAGGCTAAATAAAAGGAAAATCCTATGGCGATGCCTATGATTGCCATCACTTTGGCACGCTGATTTTCGCGACTAACATCGGCAGCTAAGGCCATGATAGCACCGGCGATAGCGCCAGCACCTTGCAGTAAACGTCCAATCACCAGCATCCACATGTTTTCTGCCAAGCCAGCAATTAGGCTACCCACACAGAACAACAACAAACCCGCAACAATAATAGGTTTACGACCGTATTTGTCGGACAACATTCCCATCGGTATTTGCAATATAGCTTGTGTCAGTCCATAACCGCCAATCGCCAAACCAACCAGTATGACGGAATAATCTGCATAGTTTTGGGCCATGACCGCTAAAACCGGCATAACCATAAAAAGCCCGAGCATTCTCAGCACATAGACAAAGGCGAGGGAAATAGCAGTTCTTAATTCAGTGGAGTTCACAACAAGTAACGGATCTTTCAAGTGGGTTGATGAATGTTCGGTGGCGAAGTTTAGCATAGCAAGTTATTGGGTGACAGCAACTACATGCCAGTAATACATCAAGAACAAGCCACAGAATATTTTTATCGCTTTTTTTAGCAGATTTTGATGTTGGCAATAGAGCCAAAATCGGGATTGTGTAATAATCGATCTTTTGGTTCAGCCATCAATCGGGAAACATGGACAAAATAGAAGTTAGGGGTGCTCGCACCCACAATCTGAAAAATATCAATGTCACCTTGCCTCGAGACAAACTAATCGTCATTACTGGCTTGTCAGGGTCGGGGAAATCGTCTCTTGCATTTGATACCTTGTACGCCGAAGGGCAGCGCCGCTATGTTGAATCGCTGTCGGCCTACGCGAGACAGTTTCTATCAATGATGGAGAAACCCGATGTCGACCACATTGAAGGTTTGTCTCCGGCTATTTCCATTGAACAAAAGTCAACCTCCCACAACCCAAGATCAACAGTGGGCACCATCACTGAGATATACGATTATCTGCGTCTTTTGTTTGCCAGAGTCGGCGAACCTCGCTGCCCAACCCACCAAGTTCCGTTAGCTGCCCAGACTGTTAGCCAAATGGTTGATCGCGTGCTGGAAATGGAAGAAGGCACTAAGTTAATGTTACTCGCTCCCGTTGTTCAAGAACGCAAAGGCGAACATATTAAAACCTTGGAAGGACTGGCTGCCCAAGGGTTTATTCGAGCGCGAATTGACGGAGAAGTCTGTGATTTGTCTGATCCCCCCGAACTAGATCTTCACAAGAAACACACAATAGAAGTCGTAGTAGACCGCTTCAAAGTGAGAGAAGATCTTGCGCTTCGCCTCTCCGAGTCTTTTGAAACTGCCTTGCAGTTATCTGCTGGCACCGCCAAAGTGGCTTTCATGGACGAGTCGGATAAAGATGAATTGGTTTTCTCAGCTAATTTTGCTTGCCCTCATTGTGGCTACAGCATGTCTGAACTTGAACCTCGCTTATTCTCATTCAATAACCCAGCAGGTGCATGTCAAACCTGTGATGGACTAGGAACCAAACAGTTTTTTGACCCGACTAGAATTGTGAGCAATGATGAGTTGAGTCTGTCTGGTGGAGCAATACGAGGTTGGGATAAACGTAGCTACTATTATTTTCAAATGCTGCAAGCCGTTGCTGACCACTATGAGTTTAATCTCACCATGCCCTTTAGTGAGCTCGATAAAAAACACCAAGATGTGGTTTTATTTGGTAGCAAAGGGACACCGATTAAATTTAAATATATCAACGATCGTGGCGATATCATGGAGCGCAAACATCCGTTTGAGGGGATCATCCCGAATATGGAACGCCGCTACCGTGAAACTGAATCAAACGCTGTACGTGAAGAGCTAGCCAAATACTTGAGCCAACAACATTGTAATGCATGTGATGGCGCTAGATTGAGACTAGAAGCAAGAAATGTCTTTTTAGAACAAACCACCTTGCCCACTATTACGCAAATGTCGATTGCTGAAGCATTGCAGTTCTTTGGCGAGCTATCGCTAAGTGGTCAACGAGCCCAAATTGCCGAGAAAATATTGAAGGAAATCAACGATAGACTTAGCTTCTTGGTCAATGTTGGTTTGAACTATCTTTCCATGTCTCGAAGTGCTGACACCCTATCTGGTGGTGAAGCTCAGCGTATTCGCTTAGCAAGTCAGATTGGTGCGGGCTTAGTGGGCGTAATGTACGTACTTGATGAGCCTTCTATTGGTTTGCACCAAAGAGACAACGAGCGATTGCTTAAAACGCTCCGCCATTTGCGCGATCTAGGCAATACAGTGATCGTAGTTGAGCATGATGAAGATGCCATCAAAGAAGCTGACTACGTATTAGATATTGGCCCAGGAGCGGGTGTGCATGGCGGCCAAATTGTTGCTGAAGGAACACTCCAAGACATACTAGAAAGTGAAGACTCACTTACTGGTAAGTACCTATCTGGTAGAGAACGAATCGAAATACCTCAAGATCGAAACCCGATAAAAGACGATAAGTGGGTGAAGCTGTTTGGTGCCTCCGGAAACAATCTGCAAGACGTTGATTTGCACATTCCTATTGGTCTTATGACCTGTGTAACCGGTGTTTCGGGCTCAGGAAAATCAACATTAATTAACGACACCTTTTACAAGCTCGCTCACCATGCTCTTAATGGTGCGACAACGGGTGAGGCCGCTCCTCATAAAAGTATTGAAGGACTCGACCAACTCGACAAGGTGGTGGATATAGATCAGAGCCCAATTGGTCGTACTCCAAGATCAAACCCAGCGACTTACGCCGGAATTTTTACACCGATTCGAGAAATGTTTGCCGGTACCCAAGAAGCGCGCTCTCGTGGCTACAAGCCTGGCCGTTTTAGTTTTAACGTGAAAGGCGGTCGTTGTGAAGCTTGCCAAGGCGATGGGGTCATCAAGGTAGAAATGCACTTTTTGCCCGACGTATATGTGCCATGCGATGTGTGTAAAGGTAAGCGTTACAACCGCGAGACCTTGGAAGTCACCTACAAAGGCAAGAACATCAATCAAGTCCTTGATATGACGGTGGAAGATGCCAGAGGCTTCTTTGACGCAATACCTGCGATATCGCGGAAATTGCAAACTCTGATGGATGTCGGTTTGTCGTATATTCGGCTGGGTCAGTCTGCGACTACTTTATCAGGTGGTGAGGCGCAGCGCGTTAAACTGGCCAAAGAGTTGTCCAAGCGGGATACCGGGCAGACTTTGTATATTTTGGATGAACCAACAACTGGATTGCACTTCCACGACATTAAACAACTGCTACAAGTACTGCATAGGCTGCGTGACCATGGCAATACTGTGGTCGTCATTGAGCACAACCTTGATGTTGTAAAAACAGCAGATTGGATTGTTGATTTAGGGCCTGAAGGTGGCTCTGGTGGTGGGCAAATTATCGCACAAGGAACCCCTGAAGATGTTTGCAAGAGTAAGACTTCCCACACCGCGCACTTTTTAAAACCGATTTTAGACAACGCAAAACGAAGTGATTAAAAATGTTAACTGAAAACTTTAACGTTCGATTTTATGAAACTGATGGGCTAGCTCATGTCAGCAATACCGTCGTTGTGGGCTGGTTTGAAACTGGTCGTGAGCCGATATTTAAAATGTTCACACCTGAGCTTGATCTAGCTAACTGGCCCTTGATCCTGGCCAGTTACAAAGTCGACTTTCTTAGCCAGATATATTATGGCAAGCCAGTCGAAATACGCACTTATATCAGCCGTATCGGCAACAGTTCGTTTGAAACTTACCAAGAGGTTTGGCAACAAGACAAGAAATGTGCAAGTGGTTCTACAACCCTAGTTCGATATGATTTCGCAACCGAAAAAGCAGTGGCGATAAGCGACGATATAAAAGCGCAGCTAGCGCTGCATACGCTTCCTGAAGATGCAAATTAGGCAGGCTTATGACTGACTTTATTGAGGTAATTGATAACGCGATCCCCGAAGACTTGTGTAAAGCCTTTATTTCTCGTTTTGAACAAAGCAAGAACACCAGTGTAGGTCGCACTGGTGGTGGCGTTGATGTGGATAAAAAACGTAGTTTGGATGTGTCTATCGCTCAACATCCTGAATTTAAGGCCCAATACCAACAGCTTCTTCCACACCTATCAGCGCAATTGATGGCGTATTTCGAAAAGTATTTCTTTGCACTTATAGGCCCCATTGGTTTAACCGTTGCCGATCCAAAAACAGGACAGCCAGTTAAACTGACACAAGAAAATTTTGAAGAAATAGGTAAACCAAACCTACAAAATCTAGTGCAGTATCTATTTCGAATTGGCGATATCAACGCACAGAAATATGATGCAGGGAAAGGCGGTTATCCTTACTGGCATTCTGAGGTATACCCTGAAGCAAGACACAACGATGCGTTGCATCGTATTTTATTATTTATGTTTTATCTAAATGACGTGGATGAAGGCGGCACTACAGACTTTTATTATCAAAACAAGTCTGTGCAACCCAAAGCGGGAACTATGGTGATTGCACCTGCCTATTTTACTCATACCCACCGGGGTTCGGTGCCGGTATCTAATGATAAATACATACTCACATCATGGGTTTTATTTAATCAAGCAGATAAAATTTACACAGGTTAAAAACTCGCTTTGTCGCTCTCATTTCGAATCCCACAAAACCAAAAAACGCGACCTAATAAGTCGCGTTTTTAGTTTGCACAGCGTTTACTATGCCGAGTTGGGATTGGTTTAGACTTTAAACTGTTTCGTTATCGCTTCCAGATATTGTGCCAACTGAGCTAACTCACCACTAACCGATGCCAGTTTACCTGAACTCGAAGATGTTTCTGAGGTGCGATGATGAATTTCATCGACATTAGAAGAAATCGTATCTGCCACTTTTTGCTGCTCACCCGTAGATGCTGCAATTTGATCGTTCATAGCGGTAATTTTACTGATCGTATCCGTGATCACATCCAAACTAGCGCCAGCCTTGTTGGCAGTTTCAACACTTTCACTTGCTTGTTCGGTGCCTTTTGACATCACGCTTACTGCAGATCTTGCAGCACCTTGCAATTGCTCAATGGTAGACTGGATTTCCTCTGTGGATTGCTGAGTTCTAGAAGCCAGGGTTCTAACTTCGTCAGCAACCACTGCAAAGCCTCGTCCTTGCTCACCTGCACGAGCCGCTTCAATTGCAGCGTTAAGTGCCAATAAATTAGTTTGCTCGGCAATTCCTTTAATCACATCAAGCACCACACCTACTTGGTTAGAATCAGCCTCAAGTTTACTGATCACTTCTGCCGTTTCTTCAACATTTGCAGCCAGCTGCTGAATGCTTTGTACAGTATGATTCACAACATTTTGACCATCACTAGCAGCGCTAGAGGCATCTCCCGCAGCGGATGCAGCTTCAGCTGCGCTTGTTGCAACGGCAGTAACACTTTGGGTCATATTATCCACTGCCTCTTTAGCTTGAATAGCAGCAGATTGTTGGACCGAAATCGTTTTGTTGGTATCGTCAGTTAATTGATTCAAGTTTTGCGCAAGTTCAAAAAGAGGTTGCGATGAATTGACGATGTCTTTTACTACCCCTTGTAATTTTTGCATAAACTGATTAAACCAATGCACTAGATCACCGATTTCATCTTCACAATGGGTTTCAATACGAACCGTTAGATCGCCATCTTCTTGGGCGATATCTTTTAGGGAATGTACTACTTTTACAATACTGTCCTTAATACCTTTAACAATGGGAAATGCCACAGCGAACAACACAATGGTGGTCACCACACACATTATCACACCAATTGTGATGGCAAGTTGTGCACTTGAGTTGGCATCACTGATAGCGCCTTTAAAGCCATCAAGACGGTCACTTTCAAACGCCTGCAATGCACCAGTAGCATCGTCATAATTGGAGTTCATCTTAGTGGACAATTCCCCCAACTTTGAAAAATCAGCGGTTTGATTGATCATTGACTGAGACACATCAAAAGCGAGATCATAATAGGCATTGAAGTCGGCTAAAATTTTATTGGCTTCTGCCCCTAAAGAAGCATCCAATGAGTTGAGCTCTTTGAGTGAACTACGCGCTTCTTGTGCATATTGTTTGGCTAGCTCCAAGGTTTCTTCATCACCCGTAGTCACAGCACTGGAAAGGGTATCTCTCACTTTTTCAATATTGACTAGCGCTTTACTTGATGAGCGAAGCGCTGGGAATTCGACTTCACTGGCATTCTCTAGTATTGACACATTGTTTAACGACACCATAGTCGAAATGGCCAAATACAACACAAATCCAAACGTTGCTATTGATGGAATAATATAAATTTTAGTTGCGATTGGCATTTTTGAGAGAAAGTTCATTGCTTCACCTTGTTACTTCAATATACATATCAAATAACACCATTGAATTTTATAGTGTTTTATTAGTAAGCACTTTGGAGTATAGACAAAAATACAAAGTTGACATGGTAAGCTTGAAATTTTGTGTGTTGCTCAAAAAATTTGATTGAGCTCGATACCACTACCCATCATAGGGCAAAATCTTTTCTCCCAGTAGTGTATAGCCGACGCTTGCGAGATCGCCATTCCAACCTTCGGTTGAAAGTGTTCCCACCACCCAAATCACGTCGGACAAGCTCACCGTTGGCACGCCTTCTGGGATTTTCACATAGACGATTTGGTTTGGTGGTGGAGGCGGCACATGAATGCACGCACCAAAATAAGGAACCAGCAAAAACTCAGTAATTTTATCCTGGTCGCCTTCAATGGGTACCACAAAACCCGGAATTTTAACTTGTTTATCGTTAAATTTTGTCACAACGGGTGCATCAAGATTTTGTTGAGCCATCTCGAAACCATGTTGTATGTCAGTAGGCGGCGGTATGTATCCTTTTGGGATCAAGTCTTCCCAGAACACCTCTGTAGGCTCTGCTTGAACGGCAATGGCAAAACACCAAAGTATCAAAAGAAAAAACGGTCGCATAACGTCATGGTCCTTAAAAAGTAGATTTAGCTGATTGCTGATTGCTGATTCATCCAAGCCAACGGATTGATCCTAACTTCATTACCTTGCCCAGGGGATAAAGGAATGTTTAATGCTAGCAGCAAAGAACAGACGGCAAAACCAGCACCAATGAAAAATACCAGACTTGCAGAGTAAATCCATACAATACCTAACAAAGCTGGAATAACCACTGCAGCAATATGATTAATGGTAAAACTTACTCCTGCAGTAGCAGCGATATCTTTTGGATCGGCTATCTTTTGCAAATAGGTTTTCATGGCAATAGCCATAGCAAAGAACAGATGATCGATAACATACAATGCCGCTGCCCAATATGGATTAGTAACCATTGCATAGCTAACAAATACCGATATGAGCCCAATGTATTCAATGGTTAAGGCTCTTTGCTCCCCTACTCGTGAAATCCAACGACCAATCTTGGCGGCAAAGAGCAAATTAAAAACGTAATTGATCATAAACAACAAACTAATTTCACCCACAGAATAGCCAAATTTCTCGACCATCATAAAGGATGCAAACACCATAAAGATTTGTCGCCGGGCACCGCTGAAGAAGGTCAAAGCGTAATAAAGCCAATAGCGTTTGCGCATTAACAACTTTTTATGTTGGGTTGAGGGGGCCTTAAATTGCACAAAGAAAATCCACATCAGCACGATGATCACAAAGGCTAGGCCACCAGATAAAAGATACATAGATTGGTAGTCAATACCGAAGATATCCATAAGTAGCCAAATAGCACCAAACGCAAAAAGTGAGGCAAAACTTTTCATAGCAAGTTGCTGCCCCATGAAGTGTGCCGTTTTATCTTTTGGCAGCCACTGTAGGGTTAACGATTGATTTACCGTTTCAAAATCAGTGAAAGCCAATTGACATCAAAACTGTGGTGCAATAAAGGCCAATTTCAAAAGGAAAAAAACCAGTTAGTGCGACACCAATACTAGTCACTGCCAAGGCCAGTAAGGCCAGCGTTTGTTCCTTAACGACCAGCAACAAAAAAACGGCGGTAAAGGCCAAGAAACCCGGTATTTCACGAAGGCTTTGCAATATCCCAATCTCAATACCTGTGAAGTTGGCTTTTTCGATAACAAAGTTGTTTAGCAGTGCCATCCAAACGGAGAATACCAGTGGCATGACAAACGCCATGCTTAGTAAAAGGTATTTGGGATTATTGCGTGCCTGGGAAAAGTTCATTGGCTCTCGTGTCATTCAAGCGGGTTGCCATTGTAACGCAATTGATTAGATACGTCTTTGTCAGACAAACCATGAGACAGATTTGGATATTTAATTTTGTATAGAAATAAAACGGTAAACTTTCGTCGTTTTAATTTCCGGTAAGCTGATAAAAAAAGGGGCTAAACCAAAATGTTAGCCCCTTGTTTAAATTGATTTTACCAAGATTTTTAGAATGCTGGTTTTTCTTCAGACTCTTCGTATAGCTTGACGCTATTTGTAATCTCGGCTTTTGCATCGTCGCTGTTGCCCCAACCTTCGATCTTAACCCATTTATTTGGCTCTAGGTCTTTGTAGTGTTGGAAGAAATGTTCGATTTGTTGCTTGGTTAACTCTGGTACCTGATCAATTTCTGTAATACCACGATAAATCGTTGATAATTTGTCAGCAGGCACAGCCAATACTTTGGCATCTTCACCTGATTCATCGGTCATTTTCAAAACACCCACTGGACGACAACGGATAACTGAACCAGCCATCAACGGAAATGGGGTTAAAACCAACACATCAACTGGGTCACCGTCTAGTGATAATGTGTGAGGCACATACCCATAGTTGGTCGGATAGTGCATACACGTTGCCATGAAACGATCGACAAAAATCGCACCAGATTCTTTATCAACTTCGTATTTAACAGGGTCTGCATGGGCTGGAATTTCAATAATAACATTGATTTCTTCTGGCAGATTCTTGCCTGCTGGAACGGCGTTTAAGCTCATAGTAATACCTATAGAATGTAATTAACGGGAATGTTGCGAATTATAAAGACTTAAGCGCTAAGATGAAATCGCTACCTTGGTCTTATTGGTGAGTTTTTGCCTAATATGCTGAATTAATCATCAAAAGCTTGAAATTGAGGGCAGAAGGTCGCTATAGTCTCTGTCAGATGTAAAAAATATGTTAACAAAACAATAATGTAACAGACTTTTTGGTCTCACAACCTCAAACACGTTACTCAATAAAAACATCGCAAAGCGTGTTCAGTCGATATAACAATTTAAATAATTGGCTGATTTTGTCGCCCTTTGTGTCATAGCCACTCACTTTGGGGAAATTATGACCGACCTTTTCTATATACCACCCGCATTAGGCCTATTGGGCCTTGTTTTTGCCTTAGTTATCTATTTTGTAATTAAGAAGTATCCTGTCAGCAATCCAACCATTAAAAAAATTGCTGATATGATCCATTTAGGTGCCATGGTATTCATGCACCGCGAATACAAAATGCTCATTATGTTTGCCATAGTCGTGGGGGTTGCTTTGTTTTTCTCCCTCGGCACACAAACCACTATCGCATTTACTGCTGGCGCTGTTTGCTCAGCGGTTGCAGGCTATATTGGTATGTTTACCGCGACACAAGCCAATGTTAGAACCACTCAAGCTGCTCATGATAAGGGCGCACCGGAAGCCCTGTCAGTGGCATTTTTAGGTGGCTCAGTGATGGGACTGTGTGTTGCTTCAATGGGATTGCTTGGTTTAGGCAGCCTGTATTGGTACTTTGGTGGCGACCCCGAAACTGCCCACGCCATCCATGGATTTGGTATGGGCGCATCGATTGTTGCTCTGTTTTCCCGTGTCGGCGGCGGTATATTTACTAAAAGTGCCGATGTCGGTGCTGACTTAGTGGGTAAAATCGAAGCAGGCATCCCAGAGGATGACCCAAGAAACCCAGGCGTTATTGCCGATAATGTAGGTGATAACGTAGGTGATGTTGCCGGTATGGGTTCTGATATTTTTGAATCTTATTGCGGCTCAATGATCGCTACCATCGCGATTGCTTCAACCATGGTGGTAGGGACCTTAGGTTCAAAAGAAGCTTTAATGTTTTTACCGCTTGCTCTGGCATCTACCGGACTCTTGTGTTCAGTAGCAGGCATTTTGTTAGTTAAAGTGATGTCAGCGTCAAAACCAGAAACCGCATTGCGTGCCGGTACTATGGGAGCAGCGGTTATCTTTATCGCAGCAGCCTATTTTGTTATTGGACAATTGGAGGTCAGCACCAATGTGTGGTGGTCTGTTATCTCTGGTGCTGTAGGCGGTATCATCATTGGTTTGGTTACTGAATATTACACCGCGGCGGCGCCCATTCGTAAAATTGCCAAAGCAGGAGAAACGGGCTCAGCGACGGTTATGATCACTGGTTTGTCAGTAGGTATGCAGTCGGTTGTTATCCCAGTATTAACCATTTGTTGCATCATCTATGTTTCTACCGAGCTTTCCGGCCTTTATGGCGTCGGCATAGCCGCTGTAGGTATGCTTGCAACTGTTGGAATCACCATGGCAATTGATGCTTATGGACCAGTTGCCGATAACGCTGGCGGGATTGCCGAAATGGGCGGCCTGGGTAAAGAAACGAGAGAAATTACTGATTCACTGGATGAGCTAGGCAATACCACAGCCGCCATTGGTAAAGGCTTTGCAATTGGTGCAGCTGCACTAGCGGCGTTGGCCATTATAGCGGCGTTTGTTGAAACTCTGACTGGCAAGTTTGGCGAATTCACTCTGCATTTGGGTGATCCACTTGTATTAGTTGGCTTGTTCATTGGAGGCATTCTACCTTTCTTAATTGCCTCAATTACGATGACAGCAGTTGGTGATGCCGCGTTTGAAATGATCCAAGAAATTCGACGCCAATTTAAAGAAATAAAAGGCCTAATGGAAGGTGAAGCGGACCCAGACACTGGCCGCTGCGTTGACATTGCAACCTCGGCAGCACTCAAGAAAATGATCCTGCCAGGAGCGATTGCTGTGGCTGTACCGCCGATTGTTGGCTTTGGCCTTGGCGCACATGCACTAGGAGGCATGTTAGGTGGTGCTCTGTTGGGTTGTGTATTGTTAGCCCTGATGATGGCAAACGCTGGTGGTGCTTGGGACAACGCTAAAAAGTATGTGGAGAAAGGTAATCTTGGCGGCAAAGGATCCGACACCCACGCAGCTGTTGTTGTTGGCGATACCGTAGGTGACCCGTTTAAAGATACCTCAGGCCCCTCAATGAATATCCTCATTAACGTGATGGCGATTGTAAGTTTGGTAATTGCGCCCCTGCTAACCAGTTACTAATAGGTTGTTTCAAAAAGATAAGGCCACACTGAGTGTGGCCTTTTTTGATTGTGGTCACGCTAGATTTTAGGCTAATGCCAACATAAGAGTGCTGGCATTGCCTGTTTGTTTTAAAAACGATAAACGAAGTTAAAGCCAACAGCATTTTGCATGTCATCGTCGGTCAAAGGGCTATCTGCAATTGCATCAGGCACTTTGGCTAAGTTGGCATACAACTCAAATCGCCAATTTTCAGTGATGTCATAACTGGCACCAACTTGCGCACTGAGCACAACGCCGGAATCTGCGGTATAAGCTGCAAACCCCTCACCATCAAGTAGCGGATCTGTTCCGTAAAAATGCTCTAAAATTTCTTCAGAAAAATACTCTGCTCCAAGGTTGGCGTGCAAGTCCCAGTCGTTGTAGCGCCATTGCTTACCATACCAGACACCTGCATACACACCATCATCGCCATGACTTACACTTTTAGGAGACACGATGAAACGCAATTGTGCGTTGTCGAAGTATCGAGTAGCTCGCAAACCTAACCTTCCGTCACCCTCTCGTTCGCGAATACCTTTTAATGCATCATTATCTTCGTCACTGATTTGTGGATGTGACATGTGTAGTAGCGCATCAATTTCCCAGTTATTGTTTTCGTAAAAATTATAGCCAATTCCAACTCCGCGCTGACCGAGTTTTCCCGTTTCAAGGAAGAGGTTATCCCAACGATAACCAAAACGTGGGTGTATGTTTAAATACACATCGTCGTCTTCTGTTTTTAATACGCTCTCACCAATACCTACACCAAATGCAACATCAAAATAGCCTGCATTTTTTGGCATAGGAGCATAAATATCATCGTTGTGCTCTTCGTCGGCCAGGACATTGGATGACATTCCAATTGTACTTAACACACTGATGACTAGGGCACTGCATAATTTTTTATTGAATGATTTTTTCATTTGTCTTTCCTTTAATTAACTAGATTGTATGTGTTAATTAAACGCCAGGAAAAATGTACGGTCTGTGTAGCTTTGTGATGCAATTGTCGTCAAATGCAAGATTTTGTAGTGGGATGTTGCAAACTGTATCTAAGGCAGTGGCAAAAATAAGAGATGAACAGCGAGGGCTAATAAATTAGCCCTCAATGTATTTTTTACTCGTAGTAACTCAGGCAGGTTTCTACTTCTTCTTTTGAACCCATGATTACCGGAACACGTTGGTGAATTTCACGAGGCATAACTTCTAGAATACGCCCTTCTCCGGTGCTTGCCGCTCCACCAGCTTGTTCAATAAGAAAAGACATGGGGTTAGCTTCATATAATAAGCGCAACTTGCCAGGAATTTTAGGATTCCGTTTATCCGCCGGATAGCTAAAAATACCACCGCGGGACAAAACACGATGAATATCCCCGACCATGGCACCAACCCAACGCATATTAAAGTTCTTGCCACGAGGACCTTCATCGCCCAACAACAAGTCACTGACATATTTTTGCATTGGCTCTTCCCAATGGCGCTGATTCGAACTATTTATCGCAAACTCTTTGGTTTGCTCAGGTAATGCAATATTGGCTTCAGTTAACAAGAAACCGCCGTGGGTTTTATCCAAGGTATATAAATGCGTTCCTTTACCGGTGCTCATTGCTAGCATGGTGGATGGCCCATAAAGCACATATCCAGCTGCAACAATTTGTGTTCCTGGCTGTAAAAAAGCTGATGGGTCATCAGGCTCCATCCACTGAGGAGCGTGAGTAATTGAAAAGATTGTGCCGATTAAACTGTTGATATCTGTATTCGAGGAGCCGTCTAGGGGATCAAAACTAACCAAATATTTGCCGTCTGGGTGGCAACCAACGACATCGTCTTCTTCTTCTGACGAAATCGCTTTTACATAACCAGACTCTTTCAAAATATCTTTAATAATTTGGTTAGAGATCACATCTAGCTTTTTCTGCGTCTCGCCTTGAACGTTTTCACTCAATAGTGAGCCCAGAACACCCGCAAGTGCGCCTTGGCTAACCCGAAAGGATATTTCCTTACAGCCGGCTAAGAGCGTACGTATTAACAGTATTAGCTCCATTGGAGCGCCATCTTCTTGTAACTGCGAATTGAGTCGTTTCATTCTAACGAAAACCTATTTCTATGTTGTGTAAGGGTACGGTGTTTGTGTGTGCACATTTATTATTATTATTAGTGTCAGAACGATTGTACCTGTGTTGACAGAAAATCTCAGCTAAAACAACCATGTCGTACCATTGTATTGTCGGGCAAGTGGATTAAAACCTGGCTGATTTTGTTATCTGTGTTTTGTTGTGCTCAATTAGTTTGCTACTCTAGACAAAGTTTTTGTTTGAAATCATCACTATGCATATTCACATTCTCGGCATCTGCGGCACCTTTATGGGTGGCATCGCAGCCATTGCAAAATCTATGGGTCACAAAGTCACGGGCTCAGATGCAAATGTTTATCCTCCCATGAGCACGCAGTTGGCATCATTGGGCATTGAGCTCACTCAAGGCTTTGATCCTGCTCAGCTGCAACCAGAACCAGATATCGTCATTGTTGGTAACGCCATGTCTCGTGGCAACCCATGTGTTGAATACATATTGGATAGAAACCTCAATTACACCAGTGGTCCCCAATGGTTGTCAGAGCATGTTTTGAAACAGCGCTGGGTTATTGCTGCTTCTGGCACTCACGGAAAAACCTCCACCTCAAGCATGATTGCTTGGATCTTGGAATATGCAGGACTCAAACCTGGTTTCTTAATTGGCGGGATCCCTGAAAACTTTGGGCTATCGGCTCGCTTAGGTGATTCGCCCTTTTTTGTCATCGAAGCAGACGAATATGATTCGGCTTTTTTCGACAAGCGTTCTAAATTTGTTCACTACCATCCGCGTACCTTGGTCATAAACAATTTGGAATTTGATCACGCGGATATATTTGACGATCTCGCCGCCATTCAGCGACAGTTCCACCATTTAATGCGTATTTTACCCAGCGATGGCTTGGCATTAGTGCCTTTTGACGACGCAAACGTGCAAACCGTGTTGGATCAGGGTTGTTGGAGTGACATTCAACAAATCGGTCTAGAGTGGCAATGTAAAAACGCTAGCGCAGATGGCAGTGAGTTTGACGTTTATCATGACGGAAAACTATGCGCCAGACTGAGCTGGCAATTAATTGGTCAACACAACGTGAATAACGCGTTGATGGCGATAGCGGCAGCCAGACATGCTGGCGTTCAACCGCAGTTAGCAATCGAAGCGCTTGGCCAATTTGTGAATGCGAAAAGACGCATGGAAACCCGTGGCGTAGTCAAAGACATTACAGTTTATGATGACTTTGCTCACCACCCGACCGCTATAAAAACCACCTTAGCTGGCTTGCGAAACAAGGTGGGTGAGCAACGTATTTTCGCCGTGCTTGAGCCCCGTTCGGCCACCATGAAAATGGGAGTGCATCAGGATTCTCTCGCTCAGTCTTGGCAGTTAGCTGATGAGGTACTATTGTTTCAACCTGACAACCTAAGCTGGTCTCTAAATGAACTAATCGCGCAAAGCGACGTATCGACTCAGGTATATGATGACATTGAAAACATCATTGAAGACTTGCTAAGCAAGGTAAAACCCCAAGACCATATTTTGATTATGAGTAATGGCGGTTTTAATGGAATCCATGAAAAACTATTGGAAAAGCTAACCAAACATGACTTTTGAAAAAACCATCACACTGGCGTTTACAGGTGCCTCTGGTGCACCATATGGCCTGCGCCTACTAGAGACCTTAGTAGCAGCAAACTACCAAGTGTTTGTATTGATTTCATCTGCGGCAAAAGTGGTATTTGCGACTGAAGAAGATCTCAAGATACCTTCAAAACCAGATGCTTGTGCAGAATTTTTTATTCAACGTTACAACGCCAAACCCGAACAAATTAAAGTGTTTGGTCGTGATGAATGGTTTTCTCCGGTGGCTTCAGGATCGGCTGCACCTAAACAAATGATCGTGTGCCCCTGCTCCACCGGGACTTTGTCTGCCATTGCCACCGGCAAAAGCGATAACCTAATTGAAAGGGGCGCAGATGTCGTATTAAAAGAAAGAGGACAACTGATTCTTGTGCCCAGAGAAATGCCACTTTCAACCATTCATTTAGAAAATATGCTTAAACTTTCGCAAGTGGGTGCCACTATCATGCCTGCTGCACCGGGCTTTTATCATCAGCCACAGCGAATTGAAGATTTAGTCGATTTTGTGGTCGCCAGAATTCTTGATCATCTTAATATTGACCAAACTATTATGCCTCGCTGGGGATATCAGAAATAACTTTTACTATGTGACAATGTTTATGTTGAATAAAAAACTATTTATGAACTGCTTCAAGTTAGCCGCTTTAGCTGTGTGTTTTGCGCAAACCAGCCAAGCATATGCATGGGGCCAAATAGGTCACAGAGTCACAGGCGAAATTGCTGAGCAATATTTAAGTGCGGAGACTAGAACAAAAATAGCCGCAATTTATCCTGATAAGTCACTAGCGGAGATATCCACTCATGCTGACGAGGAGCGTTCAAACCCAGCGGAGTTTTGGCAAAAAACATCGACGCCATGGCATTATGTCACTGTACCAGAGGGCTCTGACTACCATGCAGACAAGCACGCTCCATCCAGAGGCGATGCCTACACTGCGCTAACGTCCTTTGCGGCCACATTAAAAGATCCTAAAGCCAGCTTGGAAGAGAAACAGCTCGCCTTGCACTTTATTGTGCATCTTATTGGTGACTTACACCAACCACTGCACGCCGGAAATGGCACTGACAGAGGTGGAAACGACGTAAAGGTAGAGTTTTTTTGGGATGATTCAAACCTCCACCGTGTTTGGGATAGTGGCATGATAGACCGTCAACGTTTGTCTTATACCGAATGGACGAACTGGTTGAGTAGAAAAATCACACCTGAGATGGCAGAGCAGTGGCGCACCACAGACCCAAAAGTGTGGATCAAAGAGAGCATCTTACTGCGAGACACCGTGTACCCTGAGGGTGATAAACTGTCATGGCGTTACCAATATCAGCACTTGCCTGCGGTTAAAACTCGTTTGCAACAAGCTGGCATTCGGATCGCGGCTTATCTTAATGAAATGATGTAGAGAAGATAAAAAGAGTGTTGGTTTGTTCTGACACTCTTTTAATCAATATCTAGCGGATCAGGTGACAGGATAATTCCCGTGCCATCAGCATACACATGGTCTTCAGGTAGAAATGTCACTCCGCCAAAATTCACGGCTATATCCACTTCCCCAACCTGCTCAAAAGGCGCATTGACCGGTATTGCTGCAAGAGCATGAATACCAATATCGAGTTCTTCAAGTTGGTCGACTTCTCGGACGCTGCCATAACAAATAATACCTTCCCAATCGTTCTCTATGGCAATTTGTGCAGTATTAACATCGATCAGCGCTCGACGGGTCGAACCACCACCATCAACGAGCAATACTTTACCTTTGCCTGATTGAGACAGTACCTTGTCAATCAATCCTTTGTCTTCATGACACTTAACCGTCGAAATTTCACCGCCATATGAAAAGCGCCCTCCGAAATTAACAAATATCGGATCGACAACATCGACACTATCTGCAAACAAATCACAAAGCTCAGAAGTATTATATTCCACAAACAAAACCTTACTGCATAAAGAATTACCCTAAGGTTAGTGCTTGCGAAGTGTTTTGTAAAACAACATAGGTCAATGATGCGGACTGTCACACAAACGACATATTTTTGTCACAAAGACTTCGCATTTTTGTCAACGATTGTTCATACGATGAGCATAAAGTTTGCAGCATGAGCGAACTGCAAACTAAAGGTAGAGCTTCTGAATGGGTTTGGTAAAACAGATACACGGCTGTTTCATTTGATTTTCGGGATCACCGCGCATACGGGTAGTGGCGTGGTAAAGAGTGTTTCGAAAACAGGGGACGGTCATGTTTATATAGCGCTGGGTGTGTTGCTTTGGGCCTTTGAGCCGGAGCATGGGACGATTTTCTTGTATACGTCACTGCTGGCCTACGCGCTGGAATTGCCTATATATGTGGTCTTGAAAAATCTATTCAAACGACAGCGTCCCTGTGACCATTTAAATGCGTTTTGTTCCCATATTACGCCCTCTGACAAGTTCAGTTTACCATCAGGTCACACGGCCGCGGCATTTTTGATGGCCGGCATGATTTCTAATTTTTATCCAAGCTTTGCAGTTTTGGCATATTTATGGGCTTCCTTAATCGGTTTGTCACGGGTGATGCTTGGTGTTCATTACCCTAGCGATATTGTAGCGGGCGCCACGCTTGGCCTAACAATGTCAGTGTTTAGTTTATCAGTGTTGAATTAATAAGAAGTTAAGTAATGCGAATACTTTATGGCGTACAAGGAACTGGAAATGGTCACATTGCCCGCGCGCGCGTGATGGCGAAAGCGTTGGCCAAGCGAGATGATATACACGTTGATTTCATTTTTACTGGTCGAGATGCCGGTGAATATTTCGACATGGAAATATTTGGCAATTATAAGACCTTCGACGGTTTGACCTTTATTACACAAAACGGTGAGGTAAATCGTTGGGAAACCATTAAAAAAATCAAGTTTAGGCAGTTTATTAGAGACGTGAGAAGCCTTGACGTTTCAGGCTATGATCTTCTGCTAAATGACTTTGATCCAGTGACCGCTTGGGCTGCCAAATTAAACGAATTAGCGTCAATCTCGGTGAGTCACCAAGCTGCGTTTAAACATCCTGTACCCAAGCAAGGAGAATCGTTCGCAGATCGCCTGTTGATGCGTATGTTCGCACCCTGTGAGATAAACCTGGGCGTTCATTGGTATCATTTTGGTTATCCAATATTGCCTCCATTTATCGAAGAGTCCGTAAGCCAAGCAACTACTGGCGACAAAGTACTCGTGTATTTGCCGTTTGAAAACCTTGATGAAATAAAGTCATTGCTAAAGGCGCTACCCGGTGTCGAGTTTGAGTGTTACCACCCCGATATCAAACAACCTTTTCATTCCGACAACACCCATTGGCGTTGTTTGTCTAAAGCAGATTTTAGAACCTCCCTTTTCAATTGTGCCGGCGTGATTGCCAATGGCGGCTTTGAGCTATCAAGTGAGTGCCTTACTCTGGGTAAAAAAATCCTGATAAAACCACTCAAGAATCAATACGAGCAAGCATCTAACTGCATCACATTAGAAAGAATGGGAAGATGTAACAGTATGCATGAACTAAATGCTGATGCTGTTAAACACTGGTTAAACTTACCCTCACCTGAACCCATTAATTATCCCAATAACCCAGATGTGTTTATCAACTGGTTGTTAGAAGAAGATTGGTTAGATACTAAAAGTCTTTGCCAACAACTTTGGAAACACATTCGTTTTCCAGACAATGTTCTGAGCTCCCTGCAAAATCCCTCATATTCTTCTCATGCGTAAGGTGTGTTTGAGCCGATCAAATCAGTAATAGTCCTTGATGACTATTCCATTGAAGACTTTATTAGCGCTTTTTACCCTAATAACCTGGTAAATTGCGGGTTGTTTTTTCTATTTTTGGTGAGATGATACAAGCCATTGAAACTTGAAACGAATTTGGTCATAAAGAAATGAATAAGTTACTTAAGACGACCTGTTTGTCATTGTGTGTTTTGCTCGGTGCAGCTGGCTGTGGTGTAAAGGGTGATTTGACCCTACCTGCCCAACAAAATGATGTTCCAGAACAGCAATCACCAAGCAATGAGGAGCAATAGGCGTTGGATTATTTTGAATATAAAGCAAACTCATTGTTTGCAGAAAATGTGCCTGTAAGCGAAATTGCATCAGAATATGGCACGCCATGTTACGTATATTCACGGGCAACCATTGAGCGTCACTGGCATGCATTTAATAATGCGGCAGGTGAGCACCAGCATTTGGTGTGTTATGCCGTAAAAGCCAACTCCAACTTGGGTGTTTTGTCGGTGATGGCAAAATTGGGCTCAGGATTCGACATTGTTTCTGGCGGAGAACTTTCACGGGTTATTGAAGCCGGGGGTGATCCCAAGAAAGTGGTTTTTTCTGGCGTAGGTAAGACCGAGCAAGAAATCGAGTTGGCGCTAAAGCATCAAATTCTTTGTTTTAACGTAGAGTCAGCGCCAGAGTTGGCACGTATTAATGAGGTCGCAAAAAATCTCAATGTCCATGCACCCATATCGATTCGGGTCAATCCAGATGTGGATGCCAAGACCCATCCATATATTTCCACTGGACTCAAAGCGAACAAATTTGGCATTCCTCGTGAAAATGCGATTGAGATCTACAAGCTAGCAGCAAGTTATTCTCACCTAGACATTAAAGGTATGGATTGCCACATTGGGTCGCAACTAACGGATATTGAACCCTTTGTTGATGCGCTAGACAGATTGCTGCTGTTAATTGACGAGTTGGCAGAAAATGACATTTCAATTTCGCACTTAGATGTAGGTGGCGGCCTTGGTGTGTCATATCAGGATGAAAAGCCGCCTCACCCTGATAAATACGTCGAAGCCTTGATGACTCGAATGCACTCACGACCTGAACTAATGCTTATCTTCGAACCTGGTCGAGCGATTATGGCAAATGCTGGAATATTGCTTACCAAGGTTGAATTTATTAAGCACTCAGAAGAGAAAAATTTTGCCATCGTAGACGCCGCAATGAACGATTTAATTCGGCCGGCCCTGTATTCGGCGTGGATGAATATTATTCCTGCCCAGCAAAACGAAGGAAAAACGGCCAAATACGATGTTGTTGGCCCAATTTGTGAAACCGGTGACTTTTTAGGTAAAGATCGCGATTTGGCCATTGAAGCAGGCGACTTGTTAGTGATTAGGAGTGCTGGTGCGTATGGGTTTGTAATGGCTTCCAACTACAATAGCCGCTGTCGTCCAACAGAAATTATGGTGGATGAAAATCGTACATTTGTGGTCAGAGAACGAGAAATATTAAAAGACCTCTGGAAAGGTGAGCATAAAGTTACGTAATATAGCTGTAATAAAACTTTAAGTTGTCACAATGCAAATTCAATTTTCAAAAATGCATGGTCTGGGAAATGACTTTATCGTGATTGATAATGTCACCCAAAATGTATTTTTCTCGAAAGATAAAATACAGCGGCTTGCAGATCGCAATTTTGGCATCGGCTTTGATCAGATGTTACTCGTTGAACCTCCCTATGATCCAGAGCAAGATTTTCATTATCGAATTTTTAATGCCGATGGTTCCGAAGTCTCTCAATGTGGCAACGGAGCTCGCTGTTTTGCCAAGTTTGTCAAAATAAAAGGCCTCACCAATAGAAACAAAGTTGTGGTCAGCACCAAATCTGGCAAAATGGTGTTGTATCTAGAAAAAGATGGTCAAGTTACTGTCAATATGGGTCGCCCAATTTTTGAACCTGCAAAGATCCCTCTTAAAGCAAACAAAGAGGAAGGCACGTACATTATACGGGAACTGGACAAGACCTATATGATGGGCGCAGTATCAATGGGTAACCCACATTGTGTTATGACTGTAGATAATGTAGAAACAGCCGATGTTAGTACTATAGGACCGTTGCTTGAAAACCATGAACGCTTCCCTGAGGGAGTGAATGTGGGTTTTATGCAGATTATTAATGAGCAGCATATCAAACTACGTGTTTTCGAGCGTGGCGCAGGCGAAACACTGGCTTGTGGAAGCGGTGCATGCGCAGCAGTGGCAATTGGTCAAATTCAAGGTAAACTAGGCAAAGAAGTACAAGTAGATCTACCTGGCGGTTCGTTAAGAATTCGCTGGCAAGGCAAGGACAGCGTACTAAAAATGACCGGACCGGCAGAACATATTTTTGATGGAACTCTCATCGTATGAGTGAAACTTTGCAACAACAGACAAGTAGGGACATGTTATCTGACTTTGATGATATCAACGAAGTCACAGAGCATTCTGTTAAACGCTATTTGCAAAAACACCCTGAATTCTTTATTGATCATCCCGAACTCATTGAAAAACTGGCTATTCCACATGACCAAAAGGGTAGCGTTTCCTTGGTCGAGTTGCAGGGTGAACAACTACGTAAAAAAAATCGCGCTTTGTCTCACAAACTCAATCAGCTCATTTCTATCGCCAAGCAAAATGAAGAAATATACCGCGTATATGCAGATCTCAATTTGCAGCTATTGTCATGCCGGTTTTTTAGCGAAGTGCAAGACGTACTAGAAGACGTAATGAGTAAAAAACTCAGAATGTCTGCGGTGACTTTGAAGCCATTTAGTGGCGCACATGCTCTGCCGGAAATACAACGTAAGCTGTTCATTGAAAAGAGATTTAAAAAAGAATGCTTCTTCTTTGGACGACTAAGTCAACACGAACAGCATTTATTATTTGAAGACGCATCAGTTGAATCTGTAGCGCTGATGTTATTGGGCGATAGGGGTGAACTGGGTATTTTGGCAATTGGCAGTCGAGATGCTGGTCACTTTAATCCAGATATGGATACGCTGTTAATTACGCAGCTACAGCAATTTTTAAACATACTACTGCCAAATTTAGCAGGCTATTAATTGTGACCATGCCAGCTGAAGATGTCTGGCTGGAGAAGTTCATTGACCATCTTAAGTATGAACGCAATCTCTCCTCTAAAACCTTAGAAAATTACCATCGACAAATCAGCCATGTTGCGCGGCAACTATCGCTCTCTAGTTGGGCTGAAGTGAGCACCGAAGATATCAAAACAGCCCTTAGTGCTGCTCGCAAACAAAACCTAGCGCCACGTTCAATTGCTATGCGTTTATCCGCTTTGCGGACCTTTTGTGATTTTTTAATTGGCGAAAAAGTGATTGATCACAATCCAGCAAAAGCGGTACAAACTCCTAAGCTTGGTAAGCCACTCCCCAAACACCTTAATATCGATCAAGTGAACCAATTGCTGAATTTAGAGCCTGACTCACCAATCGCAGTGCGTGATAGGGCCATGATGGAACTGACCTATGGATGTGGTCTACGATTAGCGGAGTTGGCAGCCTTGGACTTATCAGACATTTTGCCAGACGGACAAATTAGAGTATTAGGAAAAGGCCGTAAGGAACGGCTGTTACCTATCTCTAAAATGGCCATTGAATGGTTATCCAACTGGCTAAAAGTGCGAAGCCACTTATCGCCACCTGCCGATGAAAGCGCGGTGTTTGTTAGCATGCACAAACGGCGTATTAGCCATCGACAAATCGCTAAGCGCATGGAGTTATGGGCCAGCACTCAGCATTTAGATCAGCGAGTTAACCCTCATAAGTTGCGTCATTCATACGCCACCCATATGCTGGAATCCAGTGGCGACCTCAGAGCGGTTCAAGAGCTACTAGGCCATGCAAATTTGTCGACCACACAAGTCTATACCCATCTTGATTTCCAACATTTGTCGCAGGTTTATGATTCCGCGCACCCGCGAGCCAGAAAAAAATAACGAGATATTGTGACTCTTTGCCCATTGGAAAGCGTATATACTTGTAGAAAGCTGTAGAAGAATAGGTATTCCCTAATGAAATTTTTTCGATCGCTGTCCAAAATACAAGCCTTGAGCTTTGATCTGGATGACACCCTTTATGAAAATCACCCTCGAATGTTAGAGGCAGAAAAGAATCTTCAAAAGTATCTTGCTAGCCATTATCCAAACACTGCTGAGTTGACCATCGCAGATTGGCGCAGCTTTAAAAGATCACACCTTAAGTCGTCTCCGGCCCTAATGTCAGACATGGGTGAACTACGACGCCTTACGCTAGAAACGGGACTTTCCTCTTCAGGTTATCAAGGGCAAGAATTGAATAACGCCGTAGCATCCTGTTTTGAATACTTTTATTATGAAAGAAGTAACTTTCTGGTAAACAAGAACACTTGTTCTTTATTAGAAGAGCTAGGAAATGTGGTCCCTTTGGTGGCAATCACTAACGGCAACGTAAACCTGGATCAAATTGGTATCTCGGATTATTTTATTCACTGTTTCAAAGCCAATATGCAACAGCCAATGAAGCCCCATCGAAAGATGTTTGATTTGGCCAGCGAGTCACTTAACCTTCCGCCCCAAAATATACTGCACGTAGGTGATAACTTAGAAAAAGATATTATGGGCGCCATAGCAGCAGGAATGCAAAGCGCTTGGTACGCGTGCGATCGGCCAATGCAGCTGAACAATGAAAGAACAAGTGTTCTTCCTCATGTTCAGCTTGATGATTTGAATGAATTGAGAACGTTAGTCCTCTAGTATGTTTTGGTTCATGGTCTCACATGGGTTGTCACAACAAGGTACACCTACGGTCTTAGCTGGTACACCCGCTACCGTTACATGTTCACGGACATTCTTTAGCACGACGCTACCGGCACCCACTTTTGCACCGCGTCCAACTTCAATATTACCAAGAATTTTAGCCCCGGCTCCAATCATCACACCTTGACGTATTTTTGGATGACGATCGCCCGTTTCATTACCGGTTCCGCCAAGCGTAACTGATTGTAAGATGGATACATGATCCTCCACTACCGCTGTTTCACCTATGACAATACCCGTTGCGTGGTCAAACATCACACCTTGCCCAATACGAGCGCCAGGGTGAATATCGACACCGAAGGATTCTGAATTTCGGCTCTGCACAAAAAGCGCGAGTGGTTGGCGATTTTGTTGCCATAAGTAATGTGCAAGTCGGTGGGTTTGAATAGACTGGTAGCCTTTAAAATACAAGAGTACGGTAAGGATAGAGTCAACCGCAGGATCCCGGTCAAGCACAGCCTGAATATCGGCAATCGCATCTTCAACCATCTTTGGATTGAGCAAATACGCCTGGTCGAATAATTCACTTATGGCTAATGCTGGCATAACATCATCTTGCATTTTATTGGCCAAAATGAAACTCAAGGCGGTTTCAAAATTGTGGTGAGACAGGACACAAGAATGCACATAGCTGGCAAGCAATGGTTCGTTGGCAACCAATTGTTCGGCTTCTAATTTTAGTCTTTTCCAAAACGTATCGACTGGCATCGCTGTTCCTTTTTATTCTGTGTTCAATTTTCTAATTTGAGGGCATTGGGGAAAAATACAAGTGGACCGATTATCTACATAATTTGAGTGTATAAAAACACAGTATAGCTGATATAATGCTGGCAAATTCCAAAATCGTAATTAATTTTCTATGGATGTATCTCGACTTCTCGACCAATTGAACGATAAACAACGGGAAGCGGTTGCCGCCCCCGCTTCAGACATGCTGGTATTGGCCGGAGCAGGAAGCGGTAAAACTCGCGTCTTAGTGCACCGCATGGCGTGGATGATGGAAGTTGAGAAAATTGCACCATTTAGTATTTTAGCCGTTACGTTTACCAACAAAGCTGCCCGAGAAATGCGAGGTCGGGTCGAGCGACTGATGGGTTCCGCTTTGAACACCATGTGGATTGGCACGTTTCATGGTTTGGCTCACCGGCTGCTTCGAACCCATTATAGCGAAGCCAAATTGCCCCAGAACTTTCAAATATTAGATTCTGATGACCAATACCGTTTGGTCAGAAGAGTGATTAAATCACTTAATTTGGATGAAAAAAACTGGCAGCCTAAATCTATTCAGTGGTACATCAATGGCAACAAGGATGAAGGGTTAAGACCCCAGCATATCGATACCCAAGGTGATCCCACCAAACAGACCATGAAAGATATTTACCAAGCATACCAACAAACTTGCGACCGCTCCGGTCTGGTAGATTTTGCAGAACTATTGCTTCGGGCCCATGAACTCTGGTTACATAACCCAGATGTGCTTAAACACTATCAACGACGATTTCGTACCATTGTGGTAGACGAATTCCAAGACACCAATAATATTCAGTATGCTTGGTTGCGCATGCTCAAATGCGACGACAATAACATGATGATTGTAGGGGATGACGATCAATCTATTTATGGCTGGCGTGGAGCAAACGTTGAAAATATACAGCATTTTCTACGTGACTTTCCCCTTGCCAATACCATTCGTCTTGAACAGAACTATCGTTCCACCGGTAATATTCTTAAAGCTGCCAATGCCGTTATCGACAACAACCAAGGCCGCTTAGGTAAAAAGCTTTGGACTGAGGATGCACAAGGCGAAGCCATTTCTCTTTATGCTGGCTTCAATGAACTGGATGAAGCACGTTTTATTGTCGCTCGTATCAAAGAATGGTCAGACAAAGGTGATGCGTTATCAGATTGCGCGATATTGTATCGCAATAACGCGCAATCTCGAGTGTTAGAGGAAGCCTTACTGCAAGAGTCTTTGGCCTACCGAATTTATGGCGGCTTGCGCTTTTTTGAACGTCAAGAAATCAAAGATGCATTGGCCTATCTGCGCATTATTAACCAGCCAATCGACGACGCCGCTTTTGAGCGGATAGTTAACACGCCAACCAGGGGCATTGGTGATAAAACACTTGGGATCATAAGAGAAGCGGCGCGAGAGCATGAACTGTCCATGTGGCAAGCTACGCAAACCATGTTAAGCGAAAAGCGCTTATCTGGACGTGCAGCTTCGGCGTTGCAAAACTTTGTCGAACTCATTTTAAAACTGCAAAGTGAAATCATTGATTTGGAACTATCTAAACAAACCGACCATGTTATTCGTCATTCTGGTTTGTTTGCCATGTATCAAGCGGAAAAAGGGGAAAAAGCGCAGGCTCGTATCGAAAACTTGGAGGAGCTTGTTACCGCCTGTAAACAATTTGAAGTACCAGAGGAAGCGGAAAACATGACTCCCATGTCAGCATTCTTAGCCCACGCTTCTCTGGAGGCCGGCGAAGCACAGGCTGATGCACATCAAGATGCGGTTCAAATGATGACCATCCATTCTGCCAAAGGATTGGAGTTTCCGCTGGTATTTCTTGCTGGTGTGGAAGAAGGCATGTTCCCGAGTCAAATGAGTAATGAAGAACCAGGTAGACTAGAAGAAGAGCGCCGGCTTTGTTATGTAGGCATGACACGAGCGATGCAAAAGCTTTACATGACCTATGCAGAGAGCCGCCGAGTATATGGACAAGACAAATATCACACACCGTCGCGGTTCATCAAAGAAATTCCCACTGATTGCGTAGAAGAGGTCAGATTGCGCTCAGCGATAACACGACCGGTTCAAAATCGCTTTCAACCGGCTACTTCGCACATGGCATTTGAATCCACCGGCTTTCAATTGGGTCAACGGGTAAGCCATCGGAAGTTCCAAGAGGGTACCGTACTTAACTATGAAGGAAGCGGTGAACACGCCCGAGTAGAGGTAAACTTTGACAACTTCGGTACAAAATGGCTAATGTTGGCGTATGCAAAACTGACCAAATTATAAAGGCTCGGCTTTTCTATGAAGTTTAAAGTGCTTCTGATCGAAGATGATGCATCAAACATGCGCGTGTTAAAGCGCGTGATTGGTAAAGCCAATCTTGATGTTGTTACCGCCAATACATTAACGGAAGCCAAAGTTATCTTTGAAAATACCTCTCCGGAAGCATACTTATGCGCGGTGATTGACTACACACTGCCCGATGCCCCGGGCGGTGAAGCCATTGATTATGCCATAGAGGCCTTTATCCCTGCGATTGTGATTACGGGTAAAATAGACGAAGATATTCGTGAACACATCTTATCGAAACCAGTCGTCGACTATATTCCCAAACAAAATGCACAAATGTTTGAATATCTAAGCCGTTTGTTAGCCCGCTTGGAAAAAAACAAACGTATTGGCGTCTTGATCGCAGACGACTCAAGGCTAAGCCGTAATAAGATGTCATCACTACTAACTCGTCACAATTTTACCACCTATACCGCCTCTAGGGCCAAACAAGGATTAAAAATACTGAGTGAAAACCCCAGTATAAAGTTAATGATCACAGACGAAAACATGCCTGACATGAGCGGTGTTGAGTTAGTTGCTGAAGTGCGAAAGCTGTATGACAAAGACCAACTCAGCATTATTGGCGTATCGTCAGACCGAAGCCCTTCCCTACTGGCCAACTTTATTAAAAGCGGAGCAAACGATTACCTCAACAAGCCATACTGCCATGAGGAATTTTTCTGTCGAATCGTACAGAATGTCGAACATATTGAACAAATAGAGGCAATCCGCAAAGCGGCCAACTCTGATTATCTAACCGGACTACCAAACCGCCGACACTTTTTCCAACAAGTCGACAACACCATCCGCCGAGGATTAAGCTCTATGTCGATGGCACTGATAGATTTAGACAACTTCAAGAACATTAACGATTCTTTTGGACATGACTTCGGCGATGCCGTGTTGAAGGAAGTCGCTAGGATCATCATCCGTCACTTCTCTCGTTTCCACGTTTCACGCTTTGGTGGCGAAGAGTTCTGTATATTTTTTCCTAACATTGAACAACAACATGCAGTTAATCTACTCAACGATTTTCGAGAAGCCGTCGCCAATAAACTGATAAAAAGTAAAGGCGTATCCCATGCATGTACCCTGAGCATCGGCGTTACCAGTAAAACAAAGAAAACCATAGAGTCAATGTTGGCAATAGCCGACGCCCACCTTTATGAGGCTAAAGCACAAGGTAGAAACTGCGTTATTGGTGACAAAGAAAACAACCGAACCTCATTGTAAAAGCGGCTCAACTTGCCTCTTCAACAGGCTTTTTCGATTCTTTTCTTTGCTGTGAATAGGCCCGATAAGAATCAAAACTAAATAACAGTAGTGCAAACCAAACAAACCCAAAGGTAAATAAGCGCGCCTCTTCCAAAGGTTCGCCATAAACAAAAATCGCCAATAAAAACATGATACTTGGCCCGATGTATTGGAAAAACCCTAGAGTAGAATAGCGGATACGACGGGCCGCTGCGGTAAAGCACAACAGTGGCGCTGTGGTAATAATACCGGCACCTAACAGTAGTAAATTGAAACTCATGGGATTGGTTAGCATGTTGCTCAATTCTGCGCCAAAAAAGACCCAATAGCCAATTGCAAACGGCAACATCATGATGGTCTCAATCATCAATCCTGGCAAGGAATCTACAGCCACTTGTTTACGCAGTAGTCCATAAAAACCAAAACTTACCGCCAACACCAAAGCGATCCAAGGCAGATCACCGTAAGACAACACCATCGCACCAACGCCAAAAATAGCCAAACCTACCGCTATTTTTTGCAACACCCTTAATCTCTCAGCAAGAAAAATCCGGCCAAGAAAAACGTTAATCAGAGGGTTAATGTAATACCCTAAACTGGCGTCCAACAAGTGGTCATTATTAATCGCCCAAATAAATAGCAACCAATTGATAGCTAACAATACACCAGATAACAACAATATCCGCACAACTCGGTTGTTCTTGAGAGCCGCACGCACACTAGCAAACTTTCCAGTAAAAGTTACTAAGACAATCAACACAACCACGGACCAAACAATCCGATGAACAAGAATGTCGGGGGCTGGTAAATCCATCAAAAGCTTAAAATAAATAGGCGCAAAGCCCCACATGCCATAAGCTGCTAACGCGAATAGAACCCCTGCTTTTACTGAACTTAATTGCATATTCTGGAAGGTTAAAGAATTAGGAGCGCAGTGTCTTTGAATTGCGCACTAAAATCAACCTACCTGATACCAATTTCAGTAAGTAATTGGTTACTCAACGAGAATTTAAAAAGATTTAATCAGGGCGCTTGAAAGAAGTAATAGTGTTGCTCTTTCGAGGTCGAGCAACGCAGAAGAAAAGCCGCTAGATGCATTCTGAGTGGCAAATTACCCACTGAAATTGGAATAAGAGGATCATAAAGCGCTAGCTCAAATAAAATAACTAGTTCTTTTGAACAATGAAAAATTGATAGCCAAATTCACCAAGGTATTTTTCGTACAGGTTTATTTCTGTTTGAATGTCCACAACAGCCTGAGAGTTAGCCATTATCACAGCAACCTCTGCCAACCTTTTCTTCAGTGGTTCATAATAATTCAACCATGCACGCTCAGAAATCGTAAAGGTTTCTTTTACTTGATAGCCAGCATCTGCAATTTGACAAAGGCGACGATCAACATCTTGCATATCTGGGTACTCTGCGCTCCAGAATTTTTTAGCGGCAGCGCTGGGGGTTTGGGTTAACCAAACTAGATCACTAAAAACAAGCATGCCTTTTTCGGTGAGCAGTGGTTTCCATTGTTTGATCATTACCGCTTGAGTCGCTACAGGCATACGATAAGATTTTCTAGTATGCCTGTGGGTTACTTATTGAGGTGCTTTATAAATTGTTTTGGCGTTAGCAGGGTCGGTTGAAGGTTTTCCCATTTTTTCCAAAGCAAAATAATAAAGCTGTGCAACAGGTGATGGCACACCGTCGATTTTACACATATTGCGAAATAGTTTATCTGAGGCTTCTTTATGTTCAGCACTTTTAAGCTTTCGCATTCTCATTAACTGATAAAAAGCATCATGCACCAACGAAGCGCGAAGGTTTTCATCGGTGTCAATGACTGGACCCGAAGTACCGTCCCACGCATAACCTTTTTTCACCGTAAGATTACCTTTTGTATCTAGCAAAATGTAATCAGTAAGCACATCATTGGCGGGTTTAATTTTGGTACTTATTTGGTAGTCTGAAACAAGCTGGTACTTATAACCAGCTTTGTATTGAATAAAGGGATCTGACATGGTGGCGCTCCTTAGTTGTCATAAAAACAGTCCTTTCGCACTTTTCAACTGCACAACCAGCGAAAATCTGTATTTACTGAGCGTAGAAGCTTTTTGAAAAATTGCCTATTATTATCTCATTGTGGAGCAATATGCCGATGTTTATTCCGCTATGTTGTACTTATCTTTCATCAAATAAGCATAAGCGGTATTAAAAGCTGTTTCTTGGAACATTTTGAGTCCTGTTTCTGCAAATACAACGGGGATCGGATTGCGTTTTATGCTCTCTTTAATGGCGTTGGGCGACATCACTGTTACATTAAGCTCTTCAACTAATTGCATCGCTGCTTCTAACTTAAAACCAGCGGCACTGCCAGCAAACTTGCCTTTCGTGGGACGTTCACGAATAACCACATGCTCGACTTGATAGTCTTCCATTAACTTTTTAAAGGTAAATTGAAAGTGACGTATCTCACTCGTGCTATCTTGTTTGGGGTAAGTTAACTTGCGTACACGGCATTCAGGAATATGAAACACATCACGATCGAATTCCATTAAACATAGGTTTGCTTCACTACCTTTTAATTCTACACCGCATACTTTCATATTGTTCTCTGCCCTTAAAAAAGCGTCATTATAGCTTATTACCGACAATTAATGGGGATTTGTGTGGGTTAAACCCAATACAATAATATAAATTTTTAGGCTTGTGGCTCTATTGTCATATGCAGTATAAAAATTGACATCTCAATAGCTTTTTCAGATTGGACTTTTAGCGACAGCGGGTTTGAATTGGTTAAAACCAGAAATGAGGTTTGGTCAAAAGAACTTAGACTACCGATGGCGAACCCCAGCATCAATGAGTGGTTTCAATCAGTTTTTTTCCACAAGCTTGTAATTTATTTTTCCATGCTTGGGATACAGGCTCAGGGCCTTGGGACCGTTTAAAGGCTTTTATGGATGAATCTAGACCTGCTATTAAGTCTTGATGGCTCTTATTTACATAGTGATAACTGAAAGAACGTAATTCAGGCACAATACGATAAAACAAAGACTCCTGTTCAAGTTGGCATAATGCTTCGTGTGCAAACTGAGTTTGCAGCAATGTAACCACTCCCCAATTTGCTTTTAACAATCGCGATAACGTATTGAAATTTTTTTGCTTTTTACAATCCAACTGATTTTTTTCACAATAAAGAAGTCCTGACTCGAAGCCACTTTTTAGCACGATAGCAGCATCTAAATAGCTGTGGCATAAAGCCGCTTCCAAACAAAAAATTGCTGCATCAAATTCACCAATAGATTCTGGCACTTTAACTAGATTGGGGTATTGCTCTGCCACTATCGGATATCTGGAAGCCTCTGCATCAAATTTCCCCTGACTCACCAACAATAATCCCCGCTGTGAAGGATAATAAACAAATGAGGGAGCGATACCCAAAGGGGCATACAAATTAGTTAAAGTTCTCTCAATTTCAACTTTCTGTTGCGGGGTTTGCCATGACTCTAACACATTGATTGTATAGTCCTTGGCATGTGCACTACTATTGGCCAGAGACAAAAGCAGGGCCGCTAGAGCCAGAACAACATAAAAAACACGAATAGCAAAAAATTTATACCTCATACCAGTAAGTGTGGACCTTGTTCCGAGTTTTATCAACTACGGTTGTACTACTATATCCACCGTCAGTAAGCTATGTTAATTTTACTTATCATTTGGTTTTAACTAAGGACTTGCTTCGAATGAGCAAAAAGTCTGATGAAGCAAAAATTCCCAAAGGAAGAGTGTCTCGATTTACCAAATTAGGCGGCATGGCTTCAAAAATTGCCGGCAATGTTGTTGCACAAGGTGTTAGCGAATTAGCAAAAGGTAACCGCCCTAAGCTAAAAGATTTGTTACTCACGCCAGGCAATGTAAAGCGAGTTGCAGACCAATTAGCGCAAATGCGCGGTGCGGCAATGAAAGTGGGTCAGCTTATTTCTATGGACGCGGGTGACGTATTGCCTGAAGAGCTCACTGAGCTGTTAGCGAGATTACGCTCTGATGCCAAATCAATGCCCAAACAAGAACTAACTGAATTGCTTGAGCAACAGTGGGGAGAGAATTGGCAGAGCCAATTTATTCAATTTCCCATGCAACCTATTGCGGCCGCATCGATTGGGCAAGTGCACAAGGTGATCACTCAAGATCTAAAACGCTTGGCAATCAAAATACAATATCCCGGTATAAAGCAAAGTATCAATAGTGATGTAGATAATGTTGCAGGACTGATTAAGTTGTCCGGTTTGTTGCCAAAAGATATCGACGTCAAACCTCTGTTAAAAGAAGCAAAAGCACAATTGCATGATGAAGCCGATTACCTATTAGAAGGCAAACGGATTGAGCAATATTCGATACTTGTCGATAATGACGACGCATTCTTAATGCCCAAATTAGAAAAAAGCTTAAGCACAGACACCATTCTCGCTATGACATACTTAGATGGAGAACCCATCGAAACCTTAGTTGATTCCGAACATTCTGTTAGGAACGAAGTTATTGAGCACTTGTTCCGATTATTTTTTAAGGAACTATTTGATTTTCAAATTGTGCAAACTGACCCCAACTTTGCCAACTACTTGTATGATCATGAGCAGCAAAAAATTGTCCTACTGGATTTTGGTGCAACCCGAGATTACGAAGTTGAAATGGCACAGGGTTATCTCGACTTGATGCAAGCTGGCTATGATCAACAGCGAGATAACATTGAAGATCTGGTGTTCTCTCTTCAATTAATTAATCATAAATTACCCTTACAGGTACGCGAAGTTATCTTTGATATGTGTTTTGAAGCTTGTGAGCCTTTGTACACTGAGGGAGTGTATGACTTTGCTGAAACTAACTTGCTACAGCGACTCCGTGACAAAGGTATGGCGTTAGGATTCGACAAAAGTTATGCCCATACGCCACCAGTAAATACGATATTTTTACATAGAAAGCTTGGCGGATTGTTCTTGTTGGCAATAAAACTGAAAGCAAAAGTAGACATCAGGGCGCTTTTTGCCCCCTACGTAAACAAAACAATCATCACTGAGCCTTCACCATAGGACCATCACAACCCCATGCTTAAAACCGACTCATTAATCAACATTGTGACAGCATTCATTCCCCTAACCTTGACATTAATCGGGGTCGTTGTGGGTTTGTGGATAGCTCACGTTATATTGATAAAACGACACGCTGAACTTGGCAACGAAAAACTGTTTTCACGGCAATTGATCATGTTAGGTTTAACCCTTATAGCGATATTGTTGGTCGTTCTAGCCATGCCCGTTAGTGACAGCTCGAGAAATCAAATTATTGGCCTTGTTGGGCTTGTCATTTCAGGGATTTTTGCGTTCTCCTCTAGTACTATTTTTGCTAATTTGCTGGCTGGCATTATGCTTAGGATCACCAAACCATTCAGAACCGGCGATTTCATAAAAGTAAGTGATTACTTCGGCCGTGTAGTTGAAAGAGGTCTGCTGGATACTGAAATACAGACCGAATCTCGTGACTTGGTTGCTCTGCCCAATACCTTTATGATCACCCACCCTATTACCGTCACCCGCGCGTCTGGCACCATTATCTCAACCAACCTTTCGTTGGGTTATGACGTTCACCACGGGGACCTAGAAAACCCCCTCATTGAAGCTGCAACACTAAGCGGTTTAACCGATGCTTTTGTGCATATAGTAGAGCTTGGCGACTTTGCGGTTACCTATAAAGTGAGCGGGAAGTTAGACGAAGTGAAAAGCCTTATCAGCGCGCGCACTGAGCTTAATCGTCAAGTATTGGACGTATTGCATGGCAAAGATATCGAAATCGTATCACCCAGCTTTGTGAACCAGCGTCGTATTGCCGATGACAGTAAAATCATCCCCACATCAGTGGCACCTAAAATGCCCGAAAGCAAGACTAGCGCGGAGGAAGTTATGTTCGACAAGGCCGAAGCAGCCGAGCAAAAGGAAACTGAAGTAGAAGAATTAAAAAAACAGCTTGTTGAGTTAGAGGAAGCGTTAAAGACTGCAGTAGACCAACAAAAACAACAGATAAAAGATAAAATTTCTATACTCAGCGAAAAAATCAAAACACTAACAAACAAGCAGATAGAAACAGAAACGAACGCGTAAACCTGCAAAGCTGAGTATTGAAAGCCCAACAGCCAATGCTAAAATTGCATGCATCCACCC
>JAOMVH010000020.1 GCA_028356795.1 Aliiglaciecola sp.
GCAGGTGCGCCACACACACGAAAGTGAATTGACAATCTGCTTTCACTATAATTTAGCACGATTAACCCCTACCGAGAGCGCAAATACAAAGATGATAATGACACTATGATTTTTCGTTAATGTGATTTAAGAATAAAATGAAAACGTTTTCAATTGCAACTGTTTTGTGTATATTTGCTAACGATTTTTTAACGGTAGGTTGATTTTTCGTCATGATACCTGCGTTTTTGCTGCATTTTTGACAAAAGAAAATGGAATCAAAGGGGAAGCTTGTGCTGTCAATTAAAGAAAAAGTTGGTTATGCCTTGGGTGATACTGCAAGTAATTTTTACTGGGCTGTATTTTCTACCTATTTGTTTATTTTCTACACTGACATTTTCGGAATACCAGCAGCTGCCGTAGGCACCATGATGCTGGTAACACGCCTTATTGATGCGTTTACTGACCCTATGATGGGCGCTTTAGCAGATCGAACACAAACTCGATTTGGCAAATTTCGACCTTATTTATTGTGGGGCATTATTCCTATTGCGGCAGCTGGGGTGCTTACTTTCACTGTGCCTGATGTGGATGATAGTCAAAAATTGATATACGCATACGCGACATACATTTTTATGATGTTGGCGTACACATTTATCAATGTTCCGTATGGGGCGTTATTGGGCGTGATGACCGCCAATACACAGCAGCGAACTACCCTAACTAGTTTTCGTTTTATCGGTGCTTTTTCGGGGGGAATATTAGTCTCCCAGTTCACCCCAACGCTGGTCAAATATTTAGGCAATGGCAACGAGCAAGTTGGTTGGCAATTGACGATGGGGCTGTACGGTTTGATCGCAATGTGTCTTTTCTTCGTCACCTTCATTTCGACAAAAGAACGTATTACTCCTCCTCAAACAACGCCAACCCCCGTAAAACAAGATATTGCAGACTTACTATCTAATAAACCTTGGTTAGTCTTGTTTGTTCTGGCATTGATTATCATGATGACGATTACTCTTAGGGCGAGCGTTGGTACGTTTTACTTTAAGTACTTTGTCGGTAGGGAAGACCTGATTGGTAATTTTGCCGGTGCATACATGATTTCATTGGCCATAGGTGCAGCGCTAACACCTATCATGACTCGATACGTTGATAAGCGTAAATTATTGATGATCCTCATGTCTATTGTGGCAGTGTTGTCCGGACTATTCTTTTTGATTCCTGCAGATCAAATTATTTTGATGTTTGTATTTCAATGCACTATTGGTTTGGCATTGGGGCCTAAATCGCCCTTAGTTTTCTCTATGTATGCAGATACGGCAGATTATTCTCAATGGAAAACCGGAAGGCGGGCGACGGCCATGGTGTTCTCTGCTGCCGCTTTTTCTCAAAAATTAGGGGGAGCCTTTGCGGGAGCTATGATGGGCTGGATTTTGGGGGCCATGGGCTATGCTGCTAATCAGCAGCAATCAGATGGCTCCCAACTTGGCATTGTACTACTCATGACCCTAATACCAGCGGCGTTTGCGGTTATCGCTGTGCTGATAATTCGGATTTACCCCCTGTCCAATCAACAGCTCGATAAAGTCCATCAAGACTTGGGCTATACCGACCTAAAATCAGGATCTCAATAGTAATGGGCTTCGAAGCATCTGGACACAGGTACGTGTTGGACAGTCCTACCGTTATGCCTAACGCCAGTGGCTTTTTGTGGAATCCGAGTATGTTGCTGCAAGCCAATTGTCGCGGTTACATTACGTCACAGTTTATGCAGCCTGAACCGGCCAAATATGCCAGTGGGCCTGCTTTGGAGGCAAAGACATTTATGCAGCCTGAGCAGCCTTATTATGCACATCACCCAGGCCGTTTTTTTTATATCAAAGATGAACAAAGTGGAAAACTGTTTTCTGCTCCTTATGAGCCTGTGCGGGCAAGCTACACGTCATTTCAGTTTATTTGTGAACCGAACCAATTAAAATGGGAGCTTGTTTGCCAACATATTAAAGTGAACTTAACCCTAAGTTTAGCCAGTAATAAGCCAGTAGAGTGTTGGGAAATGACTCTGACTAATCTAGGTCGGCAAGAAAAGACCCTCAACGTTTATCCCTATTTCCCAGTGGGATATCGTTCTTGGATGAACCAAAGTGCCTATTTTGATTCAGAACTCGATGCGGTGGTGTGTAAATCGATCACGCCATATCAAAAAATTGAAGAGTATTTCGCACATCAAAAGCTAAAAGATTTAACCTATTTGTTGGCTGAAAAAACGCCCTTAGCATGGGAGACAATACAGCAAAACTTTGAAGGGGAAGGGGGCTTACATAATCCCTCAGCGTTGGACTTGCCAGCTTTAGAATATGGGCAGGCCAACTACCAGACACCAGCAGCTATTATGCAATATCGGGCCACTCTGGCTAAACAGCAGAGCTTAACCTATCGCTTTTTGTTTGGTCCTGCCAAAGATGCAAATGAAATCAAAGCTATCCGTCAGCAGTTTTTTGGTTCCAAGGCGAGTGACGGTAATTTTCAAAATGAAAGGCAAGCTTACAAAGATTATATTTCCCGAGGAAAAGGAAATCTTAAGATACAAACACCCGATAGCACGCTCAATGGGTTCGTGAATGTTTGGCTGCCAAGGCAAGTATTTTACCATGGCGATGTAAATCGCTTAACCACAGATCCTCAAACTCGAAACTATCTACAAGACAACATGGGATTGGCATATCTTGATCAGAACAAGTGCCGTAAGGGGTTTGTGGTTGCTTTATCTCAACAACTTATTTCCGGGGAAATGCCTGACGGAATATTGTTACACGAAAATGCCCAGTTAAAGTATATCAACCAAATTCCACATACTGACCACTGTGTATGGCTGCCTATTTGCTTGCAAGCATACCTCGATGAGAGTGATGACTATGAGTTATTGGATCAAATAGTTGGTTATCAAGACAGCGATAGGCTCTCGCTGGTCTTTGAACACATTGAAAAAGCCATGACATGGCTTGAGAACGCTGTAGACAATCGAGGGTTAAGTTATATTAATCAAGGTGATTGGTGCGATCCCATGAATATGGTGGGATACAAAGGAAAAGGAGTGTCAGGATGGTTAACTCTTGCATCAGCATACAGCTTTAAAGTTTGGGCCCAAATATGCGCAGCCGTGGTCAGTGAACGCGAGAGCCATTGGCAAGAGCAAGCTGACCGATTCAATCAGGCAGCAAATACTCATTTCTGGGCTCAAAAGTGGTACGCCCGAGGGATCACCGACGGTGGCCGGCGATTTGGAGTGGAGACAGATAACGAGGGCAAAATATTTTTGAATCCACAAACTTGGAGCATACTAAGTGGGGCTGCTGATGCTGAAAAAATACAATCGCTTATGGAGCATGTCGAGGCCTATTTGATGACCCCTTTTGGCCCAACTCTTTTGGCGCCAAGCTATACTGATATGGTTGAAGACATTGGCAGAGTCACCCAGAAATTCCCCGGCACAGCTGAAAATGGCTCCGTGTACAATCATGCTGTGTGTTTTTATATTTTTGCACTTTATGAACAAGGTTTTGCAGACCGACCTCTCGATTTGTTAGTGCGAATGCTAGCCACTAAAAATGATATGAAAACTAAAGGGCAGTTACCCACTTTTATTCCCAACTATTACCGCGGCGCCTACTACCAATTCCCGAATGAAGCCGGGCGCTCGAGTCAGCTTTTTAATACAGGGACTGTGGCTTGGTATTATCGTTGTATTCTGGAAGGCTTAATGGGATTAAAAGGTTGCCGGCAAGGGCTTAACATAAATCCTAAATTACCCAAACAGTGGCCTAGTATGCAAATAGCGAGGGTGTTTCGAGGAGCGAACATTCATATGAATGTCACGCGCCAAACCAGCTGCAAAAATAACGAAATTTGGGTGAATGGCGAAAAGTTGCAAGACCAATGTTTGCGCAACCCTGAAGCTGGTAAGTATTACGAGATAAAGGTATTGATAGCCAATGGGTAAGGAGTATCCCGTTAAAATTAATACCCGTGAGCCTTATGTCGTTATTGTCATGGGAATTAGTGGCAGCGGTAAATCAACTGTAGCAGCGCAGTTGGCAGCTTACCTTGGCGCGGATTTAGTGGAGGCCGACGATTTTCATAGTGAAGCGGCAAAGCGTCAAATGCAGCAAGGCATTCCTTTAACCGACAAAGACCGCGAGCCTTGGATTAATCGGCTATTGACTCATATTACTAATCAAGGACGTGATAAAGGTCAAGTGATGGCTTATTCCGGGCTGCGCCGAAATCATCGTCACCGATTTCGTCAATTACCCTTGCAAGTTGTTTTTATTCATTTATCCATTGACCGCAATGAATCCATTCGGCGACTGCATCAGCGCTCGTCTCATTTTATGCCTGCAAGCTTGATTGATAGCCAGTTGATAGCCTTAGAATCAACGAGTAGTGAAAACGATATCATTGAATTGAGTGCAAAACTTACCATCACTCAAATTGTTGCTCTGGCCACTTCTTTTTTTGACTAAAAAAAATACAGTTCAATCTTTTTTACATTTTATAATTTCTTATTTGAAAGTAATTTCTCATAACCTAATGTTATGTTTATTAGGGGTTTTAAGGCTTTATCAGGTCAATTGATTAAAAAATAATTCAACTTAAATGTTGACTTAATGTTAACGTCGGACTATTTTATGAAAACGTTTTCATCAAGCGTCAGGGTCGTTGCTGAGAAGTTTAGCGGGATGTGGTGGTGAAAATGTAGATCAAAAGAGATTCGTTATATAAAAACAGGACAAAAGGCAACCGTATCATGAGTACACACAAAAATTTTAAACGCTCGGTACTAACTAAGACGATATCTGTGCTGCTAGGCACAGCTGTCGCGGTTCCAGTACTAGGGCAACAAGCACAAGAAGATGATGTTGAAGTCATTCAAGTAACAGGTATTAGAGGCAGTATCCAAGAGTCAATGGGGATAAAACGTGAATCAGCTGGTGTGGTGGATGCGATATCAGCAGAAGACATCGGTAAGTTCCCAGACACCAACCTTGCGGAATCTTTGCAGCGTATCACCGGAATTTCAATCAGCCGTAGCAACGGTGAAGGAAGTCAGGTTACAGCTCGTGGTTTTGGTCCTGATTTTAACATGGTAACTCTTAACGGCAGAACCATGCCTGGAGCCGCATTACCTGGTGGTGGCGGAACTCCCAACTCACGAGCATTTGATTTTTCCAATTTGGCATCAGAAAGTATACGCGGTGTTGATGTATATAAAACGGGTCGTGCAAGTATTGCTACCGGTGGTATTGGTGCAAGCATCGATATACGTACTGCACGCCCTTTAGACAATCCAGGCACTAAGGCGTCAGTTGGTGTTAAAGCACTTCATGACACAACTAATCGTGTGGGTGGTGACATCACTCCCGAATTATCAGGTATTTTCAGTTTTACCAATGATGATGCGACTTGGGGGGTATCCGTTACTGCAAGTCATCAACAGCGGGATAGCTCAGCCGCTGGCGCGTTTGTTAATCAATGGCGTGTAAATCCTTTTGAAGGCACAGTTCCCCAGTCACCCAATGATTTAGACCCTGACTCCCCAACATTTAATGGTCCGGCTGTGGTACTTAATAATGCGCCAGCAAACGGTCAACTTTTTGCTATTCCATCTGATCTTCGTTATAGCATTGCCGATCGTGAACGCACACGGACCAATGCTCAAGTGACATTCCAATTTGCGCCTAACGATGACATTACCGCGACTTTGGATTACACCTATTCCAAACAGGACTTATTTGAAGCCCGTGCAGAGCAATCAATTTGGATGGATGACCGCTATTTTGCAGAGCTAACTTTTGATGATAACACCGTAAAAACGCCGGTAATAGTGCGTCAAGAACGTCGTGACCTGGCGCCCAGAGATTTGGGCTTAGCGGTGCAAGAGTTAAATCAAATAAATGAAAATAAATCCATCGGTTTTAATCTGGAGTACGCAGTTAATGATAGTTTGACTCTTGAGTTTGATTTCCATGATTCGTCGGCCGAAGGCCGCCCTGATGCTCCTTACGGGACCTGGACTAATTTTGGTATGGGAGCCAATGTGGTAGCGGCACAGGGTGCTGACTTTAGAGGTGAATTTCCTGTCATGACAGTGGACTTTGATGATGAAGCCCGCGGAAACCTTAACCCCAATGGTGTGCTTGACCAAGATGATGTGGGTACCTCTATTCTTGATATGAATTTCAGTGAACAATCCACTGATATTGCGCAAGTAAGGGTAAACGGAACTTATGAATTCGAAGAGGGCGCGATCAACTTTGGCGTAGAATCTCGCTCTATGGAAAGTACATCATTACAAGGCCTGACTCGTCGAACCATGGGTAACTGGGGTGTTGAAAACCCAGGTGAGTTACCTGCTGGTTTCTTAACGCCCTTTAGTTTTGCCGATCATTTTGATGATTTTGATACTAGCGGTATCTTTAGCCAGGGCTTTACCGGCAATGTTGCCCAGTTAGGTGCGTTCGCTGCCCAAGAGTATGGTTTCGATTTTGTTGCCAATGACCCCTTTGGCACCAACCGCACGATCGAAGAAGACATATTTGCATTCTTCACAGAAATTGCGTTAACCGGTGAATTAAATGGCATGAATTACAATGTGTTAGCGGGTATTCGTTATGAAAGCACCGATAGTACATCTATCGCCAATATCAGCCTGCCAGAAGCGGTAGCTTGGGAAGGTAACAATGACTTCAACGTAAGGTTTGGGAACAGCAAGCAGGATGTTACCGTTGATAACGACTATGACCATGTTTTACCGAGTATCGACTTTGATATAGAAGTGGCTGAAGATATGATTGTTCGTGCGTCATACAGTAAAACCATTGCACGTCCAACTTATAACAATTTGAGCGCTGCTGCGTCGGTTAGTCCGCCTAGCGGTCCAACCCTCATCACCGGTGAAGCAACGGCAACTGCAAGTTCAGGTAACCCCGCGCTAATCCCGCTGGAGTCAGACAACTTTGACGCATCATTTGAATATTACTTTGATGAGACCAGCTATGTTTCTGTCGGTTTCTATGACAAACGAGTTGCTAATTTCATTGGCAATGAGCAAGTGGAAGAGAGTGTTTATGGCTTACGTGACGTAACCAATGGTCCTCGGGCTGAAGCAGCCGCTGCAGCATTGGCAGATCTTGGCGTACCACTGAGTGACACCAACTTGTTTAATATGGTTGCAGCGATGGAAAATGGTGTTGCATTTGATGCTCTAAGCGATGAAGGTTTTGAAGCGGCATACGATGTGCTCCCTAACTCTACCGATCCCTTATTAACCTTTATTGTCGCCAAACCTGTCAACAATAAGAGCGCCAATATCTACGGTTTTGAACTGGCCGCACAGCACTTTTTTGGTGAAACAGGTTTTGGGGTGCAAGCCAACTACACCACGGTCAATGGCGATGTAGGGTTTGACAACAATGCTGATCCTTCAATTACTCAATTCGCTTTGGTTGGTTTGAGTGATACGGCCAATTTAGTGTTGATGTATGAAAAGGAAGGGCTGCAAGCACGTTTGGCCTACAATTGGCGTGATGAGTTCTTGGATACAGCAACTAACTATGTGAACGAACCGGGTTATACCGAGGCTTATTCACAGTTAGATTTCAACGTGTCATACGAGGTAAACGAAGATCTGACAGTGTTTTTCGAAGGTATCAACATTACTGAAGAAAATTCACGTCGCCATGGTCGAACATCGGCGCAGCTTTGGAACCTAGAGCAATTGGGTGCTCGTTATGCATTAGGCGCACGTTATGTATTTTAGTCGCTAGTTAAGATGAAAAGGCCGCACTCAATGGCGGCCTTTTATTTACGTTTAAGTTGATAGAGCAAAACAAATCATTGTTTACTATTAACGCCTCGGGATGTTTTTTTCTAGGGAAGTATCCTTAATATTTCCTTTCTCTTGGGCCTTGGGTTTTAATAGTAACTAACTGTTTTAAAGTAGGTAGTCGTCTGCGTGATAAAGCACATTGTCATTGTTGGTGGAGGTAGTGCAGGCTGGTTAACAGCTGGTACGTTAGCTGCGGCTCACTCAGTTAATTGTGAAAATCCCATCAAAGTAAGTTTGATTGAGTCACCCAATATCCAATCCATTGGTGTGGGTGAGGGCACTTGGCCTTCTATGCGCAGCACTTTGGATTTAATGGGGATCAGTGAACATCAGTTTATTAGTCAATGTGATGTTTCCTTTAAACAAGGTTCGAAGTTTGTTGGCTGGCGCGCTGATGACTCGAAAGATGTCTATTATCATCCTTTCATCACGCCGCCGGGTTATGAACAAACCAATCTAGCGGCACAGTGGTTAGGCTCCAACAACGGCCACAGTTTTGCCGATTCGGTCAGTATTCAAAGTCACCTTTGTGACGCTGGCTGTGCACCAAAACAAATCTCAACCCCAGAGTTTGCCGGGGTAGCAAACTATGGTTATCATTTGGATGCGGCTAAATTCGCTCAAATGCTCACCCAACATTGTATCGCGCAGCTCAAGGTTACACACATCGAAGATGACGTTGAACAAGTGATTCCTCATCTAAATGGAGACATCAGGGCTGTTGGCACTGCCCAGCATGGCGAAATTGAGGGCGACCTTTTTATCGACTGCTCGGGAGCTAGATCCTTGTTGCTTGGCCAGCATTATAAAGTACCCTTGATGAGTCAAGAGTCAGTGCTGTTTAACAATAGGGCACTTGCGGTGCAAGTTCCCTATGAAAACGGTCATGACGAAATTGCTTCTGCCACTATCGCGACTGCGCAACCCAGTGGATGGACTTGGGATATAGGTTTGCCTACCCGTCGGGGGGTAGGGTTTGCGTATTCAGCAGATTTTATTGATGATGAAAATGCATCACAGACCTTGTTGGCGCATCTCGCAAAGTCAGTTTCGTCCAGTGTTATTGATAAATTACAACCGCGAAAAATCGGCTTTAACCCAGGTTATCGACAAGATTTTTGGGTGAATAATTGCTTAGCAATTGGCATGTCCGCAGGGTTTATTGAACCTTTGGAAGCATCGGCCCTCGCCATGGTTGAGTTATCTGGTGCTATGCTACGAGATGATATGCCAGCTGATCGTCAACATATGGACTTTATCGCTAAACGTTTCAATAAACGTTTTCGTTACCGTTGGGAACGAGTGATCGAGTTCCTTAAATTGCACTATGTGTTAAGTCAACGGAATGACTCAGAGTATTGGCGTGCAAACCGTGATGTGTCTGGCATTCCCAAACGACTTCAAGATTTGTTAGCCCATTGGCAGTATCAAATGCCATCAAGGCTCGATTTTATTGAGAATGAAGAAATATTTCCCTCGGCAAGTTATCAGTATGTGTTGTATGGCATGGGCTTTGAAACACAAGTGAGAAAAGTGGGCTCAGCTCACAACAATCACGCCATGTCACAACAACTGATTGGTGATAATTTGCTTAGAAAAGACAAGTATATTCAGGCATTACCGAGCAATAGAGAGTTACTCGCACATATTGCCAACAACTGGTCCCAGGCGCATAAATTAAAAGAGGTAATGGTTTGACGGTTGAACAAAAAACACAGGCTGTGATTGTAGGTGGTGGCACCGCAGGTTGGATGGCCGCTGCGTCATTATCTAAACTGCTTGGTAAAAGTGTTGATGTTACCTTGGTTGAGTCTGATGAGATAAGTACCGTGGGTGTTGGGGAAGCGACTATTCCGCCCATTAGAACGTTACACAAATTATTAGGCATTGATGAGCAAGAATTTATCCGCGCAACAAACGCAACCTTCAAATTAGGGATCAGTTTTGAAAATTGGGGAGATGTGAGCCAAGACTATATTCACTCCTTTGGTGTGACAGGCAAAGAGTGTTGGGCTGGCGAGTTTCACCATTTTTGGTTAAGAGGCAAAGAAAAAGGTCATCATATTCCTTTTGGCGAATATTGTTATGAACTGCTGGCCGCCAAAGCCCAAAAATTTGGCATGTCGGCACAACAACCTATTAACTTCGCGTATCATTTAGACGCAACTAAATATGCTCAATACCTGAGGAAGTTCAGTGAAAAGCATGGCACCAAGCGTGTCGAAGGCAAAGTTGTGCATGTTGCCCAAGATCCTCAAACAGGATTCATTCAGTCTATTACTTTGGAAAATGGCCAGACGGTTGAAGGGGATTTGTTTATCGACTGCACAGGATTCAGAGGTTTGTTGATAGAGCAAACCCTGCATACCGGATACGACGATTGGTCTCATTGGTTAGCCAGTGATAGTGCGGTAGCTGTGCAAACCGAATCTACCCAAGCACCGCTGCCTTATACCCGCTCTATTGCTCACGAATTTGGTTGGCAATGGCAAATCCCATTACAAAATAGAGTTGGTAATGGACTGGTTTATAGTTCTAAGTTTGTTGATGATGCCGCTGCGACCCAGAGGTTGTTAGAAAACATAAATGGCAACACGATTACTGATCCGCGAGTTATCAAGTTCAAAACTGGACGACGCCGCAAAGGTTGGAATAAAAACTGTGTTGCCCTTGGCTTGGCTAGTGGCTTTATTGAGCCGCTGGAATCAACCAGCATTCATTTGATTATGACAGGCATAGTGCGATTGATGCGGTTGTTTCCTTTTGATGGGATCAAACAAAGCATCATTGATGAATACAATGAAAAACTCACCAGTGAACTCAACAGTATTCGAGATTTCATTGTGATGCATTACAAAGTGACGGCCCGCAAAGACAGTGATATGTGGAATCACTATCGCAGCATGGAGGTACCTGATTCGTTGACGCACAAGCTGGCATTGTTTGAAGAAACAGGCCGAGTGTTTCTGGATGATGGCGATGTATTTCGCGTCGATTCTTGGACCCAAGTCATGCTTGGGCAGGGCATAGTGCCTAAGCAATATCACAAAATAGCAGCACAAATGAGTGACCAAGAGTTGGGGCATTTTTTAGCAGGCATTCATCAGGCCAATAAACAGGCTGTTGAGCGCTTACCAAGCCACCAAGATTTCATTAAAAAGTATTGCAAATCTTAAATGAAATTTCACAGTAAAATTTTTAACTTATTGTAAATAAATACTTTTTTAACACTGTATTTACCAGAAATAGTGGTTTTTTGATAAATTAATTGAAAACGTTTTCATAATCATTTATTTTCTTGTTAGCAATAACAATGAATGTGCCATAGATAAGAGATGTGGGAGCTTCCAAAGGAGCTTCCAAAGGAGCTTCCAAAGGAGCTTACCAAGTGTGGTTTTTGAAAACACTAATAGACATGACTAAGTAAACAGGATGACAGTGCAATGACAAAATTGCCGCTATATGAAAAAGTCGGATATGCCATGGGGGATGCAGCAGCTAACTTGGTGTGGCGTGGCGCACTAGCATACTTGGCTGTGTTCTATACCGACACCTTTGGCTTGGCTGCATCTGCAGCTGCAGTACTTTTTCTCGTGGTACGACTATCAGATGGTATCACCGATATTATCATGGGGATGATTGCTGATAGAACCCGAACCAAACACGGCAAATTTCGGCCTTGGATCATTTGGTCCACACCTTTTCTCGGGCTGTTTATGGTGCTGTGTTTTACCACGCCAGATTTTGGCCCTGAAGGAAAACTGATATACGCCTACTTAACATACATTGGTCTCACATTAGCCTACACAGTGAATAACGTGCCTTATTCTGCATTGATGGGGGTGATGACAGAGGATGATAAGGAGCGCACAAGTTTATCTGGCTTTCGATTTGCCGGTGCGTTCCTAGGTGGTTTATTTGTGATGGGCTTTATGTTGGACCTAGTTAAGTATTTTGGTGAAGGCAATGATGCACAAGGGTATCAATATACCATTTATGTGTTTGCTGGCTTATTGATGGCACTAATGGTTATTTGTTTCGCAACTACCAAAGAGCGTGTTGTGCCGGTCGAACAATCCGATACGAGTATCAAAGACGAGCTTGGGGACTTAGCCAAACAGCTTCCCATCTTATTGGCTCCACTTATCGCTATTTCATTATTTTTCTATTATCGAAATGTAACTACGGCGCTGTTTTTTGTGGTTGTTATGTCGACAGCTGCTTGGTTGATACGAGCCAAACTCAATGCGCCTAGAGATACCATGTCAGGAACACAACGAGACATGGTGGATTTACTCACCAATAAACCCTGGTTGATATTATTGGGTATTGGCTTTTTAACCATGATGTTTAATGGCATCAAATACGGCGTAATTGCTTACTATTTTAAATATTTTGTTGGTGATGAATTGCTTACGGGGCAGTACTTTATCGCCTTGTTAGTGGTATCCATTCTTGGAGCGCTTTGTACTAGTTTTCTTGCTAATAAAATGGGTAGACGCAACCTGTTTATATTCGCTTTGTTAATGAGCAGTCTGCTTACTTGCGGCTTTTTTTGGCTACCAGGTAGCGACGTGACATTAATTTTTGTAGTGGGTTGTAGTGCTGAATTTTTTGCCGCCATCATGCCAACGTTATTTTTCTCGATGCTGGGGGACTCAGCAGACTACTCCGAATGGAAAAACGGCAGACGTGCTACTGGGCTTGTTTATTCGGCAGGGACCTTTGTGCAAAAAACAGGAAGTGGCTTTGCTGGCGCACTAGTTCTGGTTGTTTTAGCTAGCTACGGCTACGACGGCATGGACCCGGAAACTATTTCTGCATCGCTGCCGGGAATGCAATATCTCATGAGTTTTATTCCCGCTTTTTTTGGATTTGCCGCTGCCGCACTAATGATGTTTTACCCCATTACTGAAGAAAAACAAATTCAAATGAATAGCGAATTAATCGCGCGACGTAGCGCAACTTCAAAAGGAATCCAATAGTGACTGCGTTAGCTCAATTGTCTAAGAGATCTGCCAACATGCAATATTCGCCGAGTGAACAAAATACAGATTTTGGTTATTTTGATGATCAAAACTACGAATACGTGATTACCACACCATTTACGCCAACCCCTTGGATTAACTACTTAGGAAACGATGGTTTTTATGGACTTATTTCCAACACATCTGGTGGCTATTGCTTCTATCGTGATCCTAAGTTTCGTCGTTTAACTCGCTATCGCTACAACAGCGTACCGGTTGATAATGGTGGGCGTTATTTTTATCTAAAAACGGACAATCAAACGTGGTCAGCAAGTGGCCGCCCTATGAACACCCAACTTGATCATTATGAATGCAGACACGGCATGGGATATTCTCAGTTCATCGCTGAGAAAGACGATATCCGCTCAGAACAAACGAGTTTTGTACCACTGGATACAAAAGCCGAAGTGCATCAAGTGACACTAACAAACACAGGTAGCAGCGCAAAGACCGTTGATATGTTCTCGTTGGTGGAATGGTGCTTGTGGAACGCAGAAGATGATGGTGCCAACTTCCAACGCAATCTATCAACGGGTGAAGTGGAAGTCGATAAAAAGGGTGCGGTTATTTATCACAAGACTGAATTTCGCGAACGACGAAACCATTACGCTTTTTTATCAGTTAATCACGATGTTGCTGGATTTGATACCGACAGAGAAAGCTTTCTTGGTCCCTATCGCGGTTTTGACAACCCAAGAGCTGTTGAGCAAAGACAATCGACCAATTCTATTGCTAGAGGCTGGTCTCCCATTGCGTCTCAGCATGTTAGTGCACAGTTAAAACCAGGGGAGTCAAAGACATACGTTTATGTCCTAGGATATTGTGAACTAGATGAAGAGACTAAATGGGAGGCTAAAGGCGTCATAAATAAAGCCCCAGCAGAAACCATATTTGGCCAGTTTGATACACAGCAAAAAGTACAAGTCGCCCTTGCTGCACTCAAACAGCATTGGCGTGGTTTGTTGGGCAAGTTTTGCATTAAAACACCCGATGATCGATTTAATCGCTCGCTAAATATCTGGAACCAATATCAAAACATGGTGACATTTAATTTGTCACGAAGCGCATCGTTTTATGAATCGGGTATCGGCCGAGGAATGGGTTTTAGAGACTCAAACCAAGATACCATTGGTTTTGCCCACATGGTGCCTGAGAAAGTGAAAGAACGGATTTTGGATTTGTCGGCGACACAAAAAGAAGACGGTTCGGCCTATCACCAATACCAGCCCTTGACCAAAAAAGGCAATGCCAATATCGGTGGTAATTTCAATGATGATCCCATGTGGATGGTACTATCGACGGTTAATTACATTAAAGAAACCGGCGACTATGCCATTTTGGATGTACCAGTCCCGTTTGATTCAGCGCCTGTCGATGAAAATACCGTTACTCACTTTGAGCACTTGTCACGAGCGTTTCAGCATGTAGTCAACAACCTTGGACCTCATGGGTTGCCATTGATTGGGCGGGCCGATTGGAACGATTGTTTGAATTTAAATTGTTTTTCAACCGACCCTAATGAGTCATATCAGACTACTCAACGAGGTGCTTCTGATGTGGCGGAATCATTGATGATTGCTGGTCAGTTCGTGTTGTATGGAAAAGAGTTTGTTGCTCTTTGCAAGCAAATAAGCAAGTTTGATTTAGCTGAATCAGCACAAGTTCACGTGGATAAGATGGTTGCTTCGATTGAACAATTTGGTTGGGACGGAGAGTGGTTTTTGCGCGCTTACGATGCCAATGGTATGGCCATTGGCAGCCACAAAAACGGTGAAGGTAAAATCTTTATTGAATCACAAGGGTTTTGTGTCATGGCTGGCGTCGGCATGGAAAATGGCAATGCGCTAAAGGCCATGGATTCGGTACGTAAATATCTCAGTACTGATTATGGAGTGATGCTTCAACAACCTGCGTATAGTCAATATAACAAAAATCTAGGAGAGATTTCTTCCTATCCTCCCGGCTACAAAGAAAATGCCGGTATTTTTTGTCATAACAATCCTTGGGTGTGTATTTCTGAAACCTTATTAGGTAGGGCTGACAACGCCTTAGAATATTTCCAAAAAATAGCACCAGCCTATCTGGAAAATGTAAAGTCACTACATAAAACGGAACCTTATGTATACAGTCAAATGATTGCAGGTGCGGATGCAGAACATCCTGGCGAAGCCAAAAACTCATGGCTAACAGGTACTGCTGCATGGAATTTTTACGCCGCTTCTCAATATATATTAGGTATTCAACCGGATTACAAAGGACTAAGAATAGTGCCTTGTCTTGTTAGTGAATGGGATAGCGTAGAGGTATATCGAGAATTTAGAAAAGCGCGTTATCAAATTCAAATCAACAACCCGAACAAACTTGTCTCTAAGAAGGTAACCATCACCATTGATGGGCAATCGATTAACGGCAATCTGATTGAATACGCCAAGTTTAACAAGAAGCACAAGATAGTTGTGACGATTGTTGACTAACGGGCTGACAAAAAGGACAGTAAAATGAATCTAGCAAAAAAGACGGTAGCCTTTATCTTGATCTTCATCGCGCCACATGCAATGGGAGAAACCAGTGTATCAAACGCGTGGTGGGAAATGCCTTATCCTTCAACCTTCGATACTAGCAATTTAAAGCCACAGCCATTTATTTCGGTGAAAGGAAATAAACTGATTGATGAATCGGGTCGGCAAGTTGTGCTGAAGGGCATGAATATCGCTGATCCAGATAAAATAATTCAGGAAGGGAAGTGGAACAAAGCGCTATTTGAAGAATTACATCGATGGGGAGTCGATACCATACGCCTTCCCATTCATCCCATTGCATGGCGTGAACGCGGCGACGAAGGGTATTTTGAAGCCATAGATGAGGCGGTGGTATGGGCCAATTATTTAGGCATATATCTCATTATTGACTGGCATTCCATTGGTTACCTGCCTGATGAGCTGTATCAGCATCCTATGTACGATACGACCATTAAAGAAACCAAAACATTCTGGAAAAAAATCGCATTTCGCTATCAAAATGTTCCTACTATCGCAGTATATGAAATATTTAATGAGCCCACTGATCAAGGTGGTAGGGCTGGAAAATCAGACTGGTTAGAGTGGAAAGCCATGAACGAAGATATCATCGATATCATTTATGCCCATGATCGTTCCATTATTCCGTTGGTTGCGGGATTCAACTGGGCCTATGATTTGCGTCCTGTTGCAAAAGCACCCATAGAAAGAGATGGGATAGCGTATGCGGTTCACCCTTATCCTCAAAAAGCCAAGCCGTTAGTCAGAAATAAACAAAACTTATTTGCTTTGTGGGAAGAGGTTTGGGGGTTTATGGCCAAAGACTACCCATTGATGGCGACTGAATTAGGTTGGGTGCAACCCGATGGTTTTGGCGCGCATATCCCAGTGAAAGACGATGGTTCCTATGGCCCAATGATTATTGAATTCATGAACGAACGTGATATTTCTTATACGGGGTGGGTGTTTGACCCACGGTGGTCGCCAAGAATGATCCTTGATTGGGATTTTACACCTTCTGAGCAAGGAAAGTTTTTTAAGCAAGTACTGCAGAACAAATAACCCGAATCCGGATAAAAGATGTCGACTTCGGTGAAATCATATAATGTTTTAACGTTAGTCGCATAATTTTATTGTCCGTAAAGTATGGCGGAAAAAAGGTTCGAACAGCGATTCAACGTTAAAAAGGGAAGTGAATGCTTCCCTTTTGATATTTTCAAAAAGATTTACTTGGATACGGGTCCCGTACTTTCTCGGATCTCTAAACTATGTGGTAAAAAGTCACATCGGGGTTGGGGGGGATTCCCTTTTAGTTGGTCAAGTAATGCATCAATACAGGCTAAGCCTATTTCTTCCATTGGCTGGTAAACGGTTGTTAGTGCTGGAGTGGTGTATTTTGCATAGCGTATGTCATCAAACCCGATGACTGAAATATCAGCTGGAATGTCGTAACCGTGAGTTTGTAGTTTTTTCATCAGCCCAATCGCCATATCATCATTAAAGCAAAATACTGCTGTGGGGCGAAGGCGCAGAAGCATAAGTTGATCAACCGCATCTTCACCAGAATTAACACTATAGTCTCCGTTGACCACCAATTTTGGATCGTAAGTTAGCCCTGCATTCTCAAGGGCCAATTTGTATCCGTTAAAACGCTCGCACGAACTAGGCACATTCATAGGTCCGGTCACTGCGGCTATTCGCGAGTGTCCAAGCTCGAGTAAATGCTGCATGGCATCTTTTGCCGCTGCAACATTATCTACCGCTATTTGAACAAGACCGTCGGTATCCACCCGTTCGTTGGCGTTAACCAATGGTGGTATTTGTTCATATAAGGGTTTGTCATTGTTGACATCGAAGGGTAAATCGCCACTGAATAGCAGTATACCGTCTGCTTGCCCCATCTTGACTAATTCGGCGTATTGCAAGCCTCGCTCATTCATTCCTTGCGTGTCACCCAACAATACCGAGTAGCCAAAACTGTGAGCTCGGTTCTCGATAGCACGAACAATCCCTGCGTTTACCGGTTTGCTGATATCAGGAATGATGGCAAAAATATTGCCCGTTTTACGGGTGCGTAAACTTGCTCCCAATCGGTTAGGTCGATAGCCAGTTTCGTCTATGATCTTTTTAACTTTATTGCGGGTTTTTTGGGAAACCAGTTCAGGGTTGCTCAATACTCTTGATACAGTAGCTGGAGAAACTTTTGCTCGTGAAGCGATTTCTTTGATGCCAATAGAAGCCATAATGTTTACATCTATTCATTCAGTCTTTAGCGTTGATAGAAGCATAACATGTAAATCGTTTACATCCACTGAATTCATGCGAATCAAGGCAATCTTGTTAATTCAATATACAGTAATGAAAAAGTCATCAATTAGTTCTGATTTATGGCGTTGGTTTTTATTATTGTTGGCCTTATTCACTCAATACGGGCAGTATTAATATATTCGATATAGTTAACCGACAATCTATGATTGTTTTCACTTAAGAGTGTACGTTCAATGCAGAAGTTTGTGAGTATTAAATATATTTTGTTTGGCTTTTTAGTCGTGTTAATTGGTATAGGAGTTACCTATAGCAGTAATCTTTATCGGCTCTATACTGCGGTAACCCTATACGACGAAGATAAAATCACTCAAAACTTTTTGACTCTTTACGAATCATTTAACGCTAACGAGATCCCTGCTAGCCAAGCGCCCTATACGTTTCCTAAAAAACTGTCCAACTTACCTGAAACATTTTCGGTGGAAAATGAAACTTTTGATGTTCAGTCCTTTCTGGCGGAAAGTGGGACCACTGGCTTTTTAGTGATTAAGAGCGGCGATATTGTTTTCGAGAATTATTACCAGGGACATCGAGAAGACAGACAGCATATCTCATGGTCCGTAGGTAAATCTTTCTTATCGGGTATGTTTGGTATAGCGATTGATGAAGGGTATATAAAAAGTATTGAACAAAGCGTGACGGACTATGTACCTGAATTAGTGGGTACGGGTTATGACAATGTGCGAATCAAAGATGTCTTGCAAATGTCATCGGGCGTTGAATTTAATGAAGATTATGGTGATTTCAATTCCGATATTAATCGTTTTTCTCGCGCGGTAGCCCTTGGCACGTCATTAGATGATTTCTCAGCATCGCTCAAGCGTGGTCGTGAGCCTGGCACTTATCATCATTACGTGAGTATCGATACCCAAGTACTTGGTATGGTGTTGACCCGTGCTTTAGATGTGAGTTTAAGTGACTACCTTCAAACCAAAATCTGGGAGCCGATGGGGATGGAACATTCAACCTATTGGTTAAAAGACGATGAAGGAATGGAATTGGCGTTGGGAGGCTTAAACGTTACTCTGCGCGACTATGCAAAATTTGGCTGGTTGTACGCCAATGGTGGGAACTGGAATGGTAAGCAGCTAGTACCTGCCCAATGGGTAAAGGACTCTGTGACACCTGATGCACAACATTTGATGCCGGGATTTGATAACCCTAATTCAAGTTCCGCAAGTGGTTATGGCTATCAGTGGTGGATACCCGTTGGCGCAGATGATGAATTTGCCGCACAAGGAATTTATCATCAGTACATTTACATTGATCCTGACAAACAACTCGTCATTGTGAAAAACTCTGCCAATCATTTATATAATGAGAAGAGTTATCAATGGGGAGCAAAACACTATGCTTTGTTCCGCGAGATAGAACGTCATTATCGTTAGGTATGATTTGAGGTGTGTTGGGCTTTGTTTCTTTGATACATGAAAACCCAACCGCCAAATAATCCGGCCAGACATTGCATTGTTAACCCTAGTGGTTCACGAGCTCCTGCGATGAGGGTGATATTTAAAATGGGTTGCATGGCCATCAGTGCCACAAGTAACGCTGTGGCTCCGGCAATGGGATACAAATAATTCAGATTTACTTTAGTCAGTTTGGCAATGGCTTTAACCACCAAAAAACCAAGCAAAAGCGCAACGAGGATAGCAGAACCATATGCCGGAAGTAGCCCAAAAAGGTCTTCAACACTGGTTTTGAGTCGTGTTGATGTGTCAATCAAGACGCCCAGTTTAGTCAGTTCATACAACACAAACTGTGTATGAAACAGGCTCGCCAAAACAAACGTACACACGGATGCGGCAATAAAGTCTATTAGCGTTCGAATCATAGTAGGCACTCGTTTTAGTGAAACCCGTTTTAGTGTGCCATGAACTTTTGCAAAGCAAAACCACTATTGTATTGCTGATGTGTGAATAATATGCTGTCGATATCAATCTATATTGAGCATCAAGCGGTGAATGTTTTAATTGGTTTCAACAGGAGTACTTCATGAAAACTATTTTGCCTTACCTTCTGGGCCTTGCACTGGTGAGCATTTTTGTTACTCCATCAGCAACAATTGCCAACGAACAAGCGACAGAACAACAATTTCATGTTGAAGAAATGATTGCTGATATTGCGTTTCCGTGGTCTGTTGCTTTTTTGTCTCATCGTCAAATGCTAGTGACTCAGCGTAATGGGCAGTTGCGACATGTGGTGAATAACGTGGTTAGTGAGCCTGTTGGAGGATTACCCGAAGACTTGTATGTCAAAGGGCAGGGCGGTTTACTAGATATTGTTTTGCATCCACAATATCGAGAAAATGGATGGATTTATCTGAGTTATTCAGCGGGGAATGATAGTCGTAATACTTTGAAAGTGATACGAGCGAAATTGCGTGATAATCAACTGTATGAGACCGAAACTATTCTTACGGTTTTACCCTATCGAGACACGCCAGTGCACTATGGCGCCAAAATGGCATTTTTAGCCGATGGAACATTAGTTATTAGTTCAGGAGATGGATTTGATTATCGCGAAGATGCACAGCGGCTTAATAATCAAATGGGCAAAATGCTACGGATTAATGATGACGGGACGGTACCCAAAAACAATCCATTTGTAGATCATGACGATCAACTTGCCCATAAGGTTTATAGCTTGGGACATCGAAACCCCCAAGGTCTCGTTTATGATAGTGGCCGTGATACTATTTTTTCTCATGAGCACGGCCCGGCAGGTGGTGATGAAATCAATATTGTGAGTAAAGGGAAAAACTATGGCTGGCCAGTGATTACTTATGGCAAAGATTATTCTGGCGCAAATATTACGCCTTTCACTCAATACGAGGGAATGGAACAACCTCTTGTGGATTGGACGCCATCCATCGCGCCATCTGGTTTGGCCCTCTACACTGGCACTGTGTTTCCACAAATGCACGGCGATTTACTGGTGACTACCTTGAAAGCAAAAGACGTTCGCTGGGTACAACTGCAAGGCAGTAAAGTTGTTGAACAGACTACCTTATTTAGTGATTTAGGTTACCGTTTTCGCGATGTAAAGATTCACCCTGATGGCTCTATCTACTTACTTGTTGACGCCGAACAAGGAAAAATACTACGAGTTACACCAAAAGTTGATGGCTAAATTGCAATATTCGTTGGCTTAATCAATCAATTTGATGAAATGATAACCCTCGTGTTTTCATAGGTTTATCATTTTCATTAATGCTGGTTATAAACAAACAATCACAGTGAAAAATGTATATTTGCTGCGATTACCTTTATAATAAATGTTTACCCAACCCCAACCATTTTTTTAAGAGGGCTTAAAAGTGTTAGAAGCTTATCGCAAACACGTTGAAGAACGCGCCGCTGAAGGGATCCCTGCTAAACCATTGAATGCTGAACAAGTAGCTGGATTAGTAGAATTATTGAAAAATCCGCCAGCGGGCGAAGAAGAATTTTTATTGGAGTTGCTTTCAGAGCGAGTTCCTCCGGGTGTTGATGAGGCCGCGTATGTCAAAGCGGGTTTCCTGTCTGCCATTGTTAGTGGGGAAGCTGAGTGTTCATTGATATCTAAAGATGCAGCCGTTCAATTGCTTGGCAACATGCACGGTGGCTACAACATCGTAACCCTAGTTGCTGCCCTTGATGACAGTGATTTGGCCGAGTTAGCTGCCGAAGAATTGAAGCATACATTGCTAATGTTTGATGCATTCCATGATGTTGAAGAAAAAGTTAAGGCTGGCAACGAATACGCCAAAGACGTGATGCAATCATGGGCTGATGCCGAATGGTTTACGTCTCGTTCAGACATGCCAGAAAAAATTACAGCGACAGTCTTTAAAGTGACAGGTGAAACCAACACTGATGATTTGTCACCTGCACCTGATGCTTGGTCACGTCCAGATATTCCATTACACGCACGTGCTGCATTTAAGATGACTCGTGATGGTCTAACCCCTGAAAAACACGGTGAAATTGGACCCCTTGCGCAAATAGACGAAGTGAAAGCAAAAGGCCATCCTGTTGCTTTTGTTGGTGATGTTGTTGGTACGGGTTCTTCTCGTAAGTCTGCGACTAACTCAGTACTTTGGTTCTTCGGTGATGATTTACCCGGCGTGCCTAACAAACGCGGTGGCGGTATCTGTATTGGTAGTAAAGTTGCTCCAATCTTCTTCAATACCATGGAAGATGCCGGCGCATTAGTGTTTGAAGCCGATGTTGAAAAAATGAACATGGGTGATGTGATTGATATTTTCCCTCTTGAAGGCAAAATCACAAACGCAGATTCTGGCGAATTGTTAGCAGAATACGCATACAAGTCAGACGTATTGCTTGACGAAGTACGTGCTGGTGGCCGTATCAATCTAATCATTGGTCGTGGTTTAACGGAGAAAGCCCGTGAATCACTAGGTCTTGGTCCATCAGACTTGTTCCGTAAGCCGGATCAACCAGCAGACACTGGCAAAGGTTATACCCTTGCACAGAAAATGGTTGGTCGCGCATGTGGTGTTGAAGGTATCCGTCCAGGCACATATTGTGAACCGAAAATGACCACTGTTGGCTCTCAAGATACCACCGGTCCAATGACTCGTGATGAATTAAAAGATTTGGCTTGTTTAGGCTTCTCGGCTGATTTAACCATGCAGTCTTTCTGTCACACAGCGGCTTATCCTAAGCCTGTAGATATTGAAACTCAGCATACTTTGCCTGATTTCATCATGAACCGTGGTGGAGTATCGCTACGAGCAGGCGACGGTATCATTCACTCTTGGTTAAACCGCATGTTGTTGCCTGATACTGTGGGTACAGGCGGTGACTCTCATACTCGTTTCCCGCTAGGTATTTCATTCCCAGCTGGTTCTGGCTTGGTGGCATTCGCTGCTGCAACAGGGGTTATGCCTCTTGATATGCCTGAATCAATTTTGGTTCGCTTTAAAGGAAAAATGCAACCTGGGATCACACTGCGTGATCTTGTTCATGCCATTCCTTTGTACGGCATCAAGCAAGGACTATTGACGGTCGCCAAAAAAGGCAAAATCAATGCGTTTTCTGGTCGTGTACTCGAAATTGAAGGTCTAGATGACTTGACTGTTGAGCAAGCGTTTGAATTGTCAGATGCATCTGCTGAGCGTTCTGCTGCTGGTTGTACGATTAAATTATCTGAAGAGTCAATTGCTGAGTATCTAAACTCCAACATCACCATGTTACGTTGGATGATTAACGAAGGTTATGGTGACCCTCGTACACTTGAGCGTCGCGCACGTAAGATGCAAGAATGGCTAGATAACCCAGAGTTGATGCAAGCGGATGCTGATGCAGAATATGCTGAAGTGGTTGAAATTGACCTAGCTGATATCAAAGAGCCAATCCTTTGTTGTCCAAATGATCCTGATGATGCAAAAACCTTGTCAGACATAGCGGGCGATAATGTAGATGAAGTGTTTATCGGTTCATGTATGACTAACATTGGCCACTTCCGTGCCGCAGGTAAGTTACTAGAGCAATACAACCAAGTACTACCAACTCGTTTATGGATGTCTCCTCCTACTAAGATGGATAAAGCAGTCTTGATGGAAGAAGGGTACTACAACATTTATGGCCGTGCCGGTGTGCGCACTGAAATGCCTGGTTGTTCATTGTGTATGGGTAACCAAGCACGTGTATTGGCTGGTGCAACTGTATTGTCTACGTCTACTCGTAACTTCCCTAACCGTTTAGGTGATGGTGCTAATGTCTATCTATGTTCTGCTGAATTGGCAGCAGTAGGCGCAATTGTTGGCAAAATACCTACAACTGCCGAATACATGGAATATGCGAATAAGATTGAATCTATGAGTGGTGACGTGTTCCGCTACCTTAACTTCGACCGTATGGACGAATTTAAGAAGGCAGAAGAGGAAGCCAAAGCGAATATCATTCCAGCATTGAATATCGCCTAGTCATAACAAACCCTTTTTAACAAAGGGCCAATCAAAACCGGATGAATGCTTTGCTTCGTCCGGTTTTTTTATGCACACTATATTGAAATCGCGCTTACATAAGAATAATAAGGTCGTAAATAGATGTTTTCACAATCAGGTTCACTTATCGCCGCGGATCAGCATTTTGCTGCGATAGGTGCATTGTTTGCTATTGCCCTCTTTGGATTTTGGGCCGAAAAGAAGTCTTGGGGGAAATTGGTTACCGGTGCGGTATGGGCAATACTTGGCGCCATTCTGGCGTCAAATTTAGGCATAATTCCTAAAGATGCACCTGCTTACGGATTTGTTTTTAAATACCTAGTTCCCGCTTTGATCCCCTTATTTTTGATGCATGCAGATGTACGTAAAATTATTGGCGAAAGTGGTCGGGTCGGCGTGGGCTTTATTCTCGCGTGCATCGGTACCGCAATTGGAGCGATTGTTGCGGCTTCCTTGCTTGATTTGGGCGCTAAAGAAGGGGACTTGGCCGGAATTTTTACTGCCACCTATACGGGCGGATCTGTTAATTATGCTGCGGTTATTCAATCAACTGGATTTGATGATGCCAATATTATTTCGGCAGCCACAGCGGTAGACAACTTAATGAGTGCGGTCTTTTTGGCATGTTTGGCGTTAATGCCAGCATCAGTTTGGTTAATGGGTAAATTCGCTCAGCGCTCTCACAGTGAAGGTGACGCAACGGCACTGAGCCACAATGAGAAGGATGTTAGCGGCTTCAGCATCGCAGCTGCCTTAACCTTTTCGATATTGGTGGTGGCGGTGTCTGATGGCATCGTTCTATTGCTCAATGATGTGGTTGCTGGCGATTTCAACTTTTCTGGCTTGCGCTATGTGTTTATTACGGTATTAGCGGTTATTCCAGCTACGCTGTTTCCTCAAAAAATGCAAAAGATGCATGGTGGACAAAGTATTGGTTTAGTTCTGGCGTTTGTCTTTTTTGCGGCAATTGCGGCAGGGGCCGATGTTGCCAAACTGATTGGAACCGCGCCTATTTTGCTGGCATTTGTAGTCATCTTGCTAACTATTCATGGTCTTGTAGTATTTGGTGGTGGTGCTCTTATCAGTGCTATAGCCATCAAAGTGAGTAAAAATAAAGATGCCGGAATGGCGCTATCATTACCCGAGCTGATTGTGGCATCGAACGCTGCGATCCTAGGTGCAACCACGGCTCCAGCCCTTGCCATGGCCAGAGGCTGGCCAGGACTCGTTACCCCGGGTGTGCTCGTTGGTGTTGCAGGTTATATTGTGGGTACACCGTTAGGCCTTGCTGTTGCAGCATATATGGCTGGTTAAAGGTGGTAAGGCATTTGTGCTGGGGAACTTAATTCTGCTTGGGAAATCGTATTTACACGTCATTAAGATAGGACAAACGATGAAACTTGCTGTGATATTAATTTTAATTGGCTTTCTAGCTGGTTGTACAAGTATGAATGCAAAACAAATTATGGGAGCTGCCGCGGGCAACGCGGCAAAAACCCATGTTAAATATGGTAAGCAGTGTTATGCATTGAGAAATCAGTGTGTACAGGGTGAGTACTAAGAGTGGCAAACCAGCGATGGTGTAGAAGGATGTTCATGCAAAAAGCTTTAAAGTCTATTCAATTGGTGATTACCTTAGTGTTAGCTTGTTTTACCCTTTCTGGGTGGGCCGCAGAGTTTGAATCTGTGCCTATTTCACTGGTCTCATCAACAACAAAAATTGAGCTAAGTGTGGAATTTGCTGAATCCTTTGAACAAAGATCACAAGGGTTGATGTTTCGGGAAAGTCTATGTGCGCAGTGCGGCATGTTGTTTCAGTACGAGCAGCCGCAAGTTGGTAGTATGTGGATGAAAAACACACTAATTCCCCTTGATGTCGCGTTTATTTCTAAAAGCGGCGTGATCACTGATATTTTATCTATGAAGCCACACGATTTAACGTCCACGCGGTCGTCTGGGAAAGTCCTGTTTGCCTTGGAGATGAATGTGGGCTGGTTCGCAGAAAATCAAATTAGCGTGGGTGACAAGCTTATCTTTGTAAAATAACCTCCCTCTACCAACAAAGCGCTGAACCTACTAGATTGAGTTCTTGTGGTAGCGCTTGTAGAGCATTACTGGCGCTGTTTTATTGTAATTTTGGTGTCAGCCTTGCGCGGCTGCGACTTTCGAAATCTAGGGCCACTTCAAATAATAAAACATCATTACCAAACCCGCTAAAAAAGCTCATGCCCACAGGCATATTGTCTACTGCTCCCATAGGCACAGTTATATGAGGATAGCCACTTACCGCCGCGGCAGAGGATGCCGAACCGAGAAAATGATCACCATTTATGTGATCTATCTTCCACGCTGGCGCGCCCGATGGAGCAATAAGTAAATCCAGTTTGTGTTGCTTCATTGTAGCATCAATGCCTTCTTTAGCGGCAAGGCGCTTGCTGTTTGCCAGTGCATCTAGATAAAGGTCATCTTGTGGACTAGGCGCTGCCATTGATTCGATTAAAATCTCCTGGCCAAAAATAGGCATGGTTTTAGCTGCGTTCTTTTGATTGAGGGAAATGGCCTGTTTTAACGATGAAATAGGCGCTTGGCTTTGTTTAAGGTATTTGTTTAAGTCAGCCTTAAACTCTGCTTTGAGTACAATATATTCATACTTTCCCCATTTGCCACGGGTTGTTATTGGTGTATTGTCGACAATAATGGCTCCCGCGGATTTCAGTACGGATAGTTGTTCTTCAAACAGTTGATCCACTTTGGGGTGGTAGCCCATTAAGTTACGAACAACACCAACTCGCTTGCCTCGCAATCCGTCTTTACCAAGCTCAGTGGGCTGTGTTGCTATCTCTATGCTCATTTCATCTTGTTGGTCTTTTCCAAGCATCGCTTTAAACAGTGCGTAAGCATCTTCAACACTTCTCGCCATTGGCCCTGCAGTATCCTGTGAGTGGGCGATGGGAATAATACCACTTCTACTTACTAGCCCAAGAGAGGGCTTGAAACCGACAATGCCATTGACAGATGAAGGGCAAATCACAGAACCATCGGTTTCTGTCCCCAGTGCCAACAAACCAAAATCTGCGGCAATGGCAGCACCAGAACCTGAACTAGAGCCACAAGGTGAGCGTGTTACATCATGAGGATTACGGGTTTGTCCATACAAGCTGCTCCAGCCACTCGAAGACATGTTGGAGCGAAAGTTTGCCCATTCGGACAGGTTAGTTTTAGCTAAAATAATCGCATCTTGCTGTTTTAGCTTTTGAATAACAAAGGCATCTGAGGAGGGGATGTGTTCTCTCAATAACCATGAGCCTGCGGTATTGGGCATTCCGACTATATCAATATTGTCCTTCACCAACACAAAGGCACCAAATAAACTGCCCAATGGCTCTGAATTGTTCAGTTTTTGTTGTAGTTTGGTTATTTGCTTTTCAATATCTGGTGACAGGCGGGCTATGCTATTAATGCCGTTGGGTTTGGCGTCGTAACCTTCTATTCTTTTGAGATAGTATGACAAAAGTTGTGTCATGGTGATATCACCGGAACGCAGTTTTTGTTGTGTTTTTTCTAGGGTTAATTCAGCTAATTGCTCACTATAC